>SLKH01000250.1 GCA_007134665.1 Balneolaceae bacterium | reverse complement strand
GCATCAACATTTGATTTAACAGAAATCGGCGAGCCGGGTTATGCTGATTCGGTAATTGAGTGGCTGGACTATACATTGGATTCGGGAGCCGTAATGGTGAAAATCTGGAAAGAGATCGGGATGGAACTGGTTGATTATACCGGAGAATATATTATGCCGGACGACCCGGTATTCGATCCGGTTTACAGGCATCTTGCAGAGCGAAACATCCCTTTGCTGGCTCACCTGGGAGACCCGATTGATGGCTGGCTTCCGCTCGATCCGGAAAGTGTTCATTATGGATACTTTTCCCAAAACCCGGAGTGGCATTTATACGGCAGGGATGATATTCCCGGCCATGATGATATCATCAGGTCAAGAGATAACATACTCGAATCTCACCCGGATCTGGTTGTGATCGGGGCCCACCTGGGCAGCCTGGAGCACGATGTGGATGAAGTGGCCAAACGGCTGGATCAATATCCCAACTTTTACGTGGAAGTGTCGGCCAGGACCAGGGATCTGACCCGTCAGCCGCGGGAGAAAGTCAGACAGTTTTTCCTCGATTATCCGGACAGAATTTTATATGGTATCGATGTGGTATGGAGGCCGTATCGAACCGGGCCTCGTCCGGAAGAGGAAAAAACAAATTTTGTGAATCGATATGAAGAGAGGATGAGACTCGATTTTCAATATTATGCCGGTACAGATAGTATTGAATATGCCGGGCAGACTGTAAAAGGACTCGGATTACCGGTAGAAGTACTCGAAAAATTTTACTCGGAAAATGCGATTCGATTGTTGGGAATCGATGAATGAATCGGATATTTGAGATTAATAAGCACAGAAAAGACTAACGAACCTGCTTTTGTTTATGCAATATATGAAACTGGTATTATTGAAATTGATCATCATGATCATATCGGCCGGGGTTACTGAGGCTCAGCAAAAAAATGTCATTTTTATTTTTACAGATGACCACCGATATGATTATATGAGTTTTCATCCTGACAGCCCTGATTTTTTACAGACACCGGGAATGGATCGAATGGCAGCAGAAGGGGCTCATCTTTCAAATGCATTTGTAACTACATCTCTCTGTTCACCGAGCCGGGCATCGATCCTGACCGGTAAATATGCATTCCGGCACGGTGCTGTAGATAATTACAACCCGATGAAGGAAGGCATGACTTTCTTTGCAGAGCAACTCCAGGATGCAGGGTATCATACCGGATTCTTTGGCAAGTGGCATATCGGCCATGATCATGACGACCCTAAACCGGGTTTTCACAAATGGATTAGTTTTCGTGGCCAGGGAGTTTATTACAATCCGGTGCTGAATATTGACGGTGAAAGGCAGCAGGTTGATGGGTATATCACCGATCTTTTAACCGATTATGCCCTGGAATGGCTTGATGAAGATTGGGAAGAGGACCGGCCATTCTTCATGTTTATATCACACAAGGCCGTACATGCTCAGTTTGAGCCTGCTGAAAGACATGTAGGCATGTACAGTGATGTGGAAATTACAATGCCGGCATCCATGGAAAATATTGAACGCAATTATGAAGGAAAACCGGACTGGGTTCAGGCTCAGCGATATAGCTGGCACGGCGTGGAACATATGTATCATGGCAGGCCCGACCATCCCAGGAATATCGAAGAAATTATTATCCGGTACAGTGAATCACTGATGGCAGTGGATGAAAGTATTGACCGGGTACTTGACACATTGAATGAGAAAGGCCTCGCTGATGAGACCATTGTCATTTATATGGGAGATAACGGCTTTGTACTGGGCGAGCATGGCTTGATCGATAAACGGCATGCGTATGAAACATCGATGAGGGTACCAATGCTTGCCTGGGCACCCGGTTTGATAGAAGCCGGATCGACAATAGAGGAGAATATTTTGAATATCGACCTTGCCCCGACTTTTCTTGATATAGGCAACACATCCATGCCCGCTGGCCAGGTCGTGGATGGGGAATCATTTTTACCGCTTTTAGGAGGAGAACGTATTGAAGACTGGCGAACTGAATTCTTTTACCAGTATTATTGGGAACATGCTTTTCCCCAAACTCCGACGACCTTTGCGGTTCGTGGTGACCGGTATAAATATATCTATTACCATGGAATCTGGGATAAAAGCGAATTTTATGACCTGGAAACGGATCCTCATGAAATGCATAACCTCATCAATGTTCCGAACTACCAGGACCGGATACTTGAAATGAGAACCAAACTGTTTGACTTCCTGGAAGGAAACAACGCCATCAATGTTCAGTTTCAGCGCCCGCCTGCTCAAAGGCTCGATGAACGGTTAATTCGCAATTGAAATGGATAATCTTTTGAACATCCTGAAATAATAGCCTATGCATCAATATGACTGGACTGCACTGATCCTTTTTTTCGGGATTATGGTTTTCATCGGATTTTGGTCGTACAAACAAGTTGGTGACTCGGGTGATTTTTTTGTTGCCGGTGGTAAATTGCCATGGTGGCTTTCCGGGATTTCACACCATATTTCGGGCTACAGCGGTGCAGTATTTGTAGCTTATGCAGCTATTGCATATACACATGGATTTACGATCTATGTTTGGTGGGCTTTTATGATCTCGATCTCCATTTTTGTCGGGGCTTTTTTCATCGCTCCGAAATGGTCCAGGCTTCGATCAAAAACCAATATCGAATCACCTACAGAATATTTAAAAGAACGATATAACCTGCCGACTCAACAGTTGATGGCTTGGAGCGGTGTATTGCTGAAGCTGTTTGATGTGGGTGCAAAGTGGGCTGCAATTGCAATTCTTCTGAATGTGTTTACAGGTACTCCGCTTATTGCGGGCGTTTTGCTGGCAGGAGGTATTTCCCTGATTTATATCACTGTCGGAGGATTGTGGGCAGATGTATGGACGGACCTGGCTCAGTTCGTTGTTCAGATTGTAGCCGGTTTTGTCATGTTCTACATTGTGGTTGATATGATGGGTGGTTTAGGTTCCATTTTTACCCTTTGGGATCAGCTTCCGGAAGCAAACAGTCAGTTATTCAACGATCCTTACACTGCAGGCTTTGCACTTACATTCCTGGTGATCTTCTTTTTCAGCTATAATGGAGGCACATGGAACCTGGCAACCCGTTATATTTCATCGCCATCCGGCAGTGAAGCCAGGAAAGCGGCCCTGTTATCCGGAGTTCTTTACCTGGTATGGCCGCTTATCCTTTTCTATCCCATGTGGGCAGCTCCTATTCTGTTACCAGGCCTTGAGGATCCCAGTCAATCGTATGCACTCATTGCACAGGAACTCCTGCCTCCGGGTCTGGTCGGACTTGTACTGGCATCGATGTTTGCCAATACGATGTCGATGACCTCATCTGATGCAAACACGATTTCTGCAGTGATAACCAGGGATATCCTGCCCAATCTCTCGGAGAAATTCAGAAACATGAAGCGAAAACAATCCCTTTTCCTTGCACGTGCATCAACTTTTGTATTCACGACTCTCACATTAATTGTAGCCATATTTGCTGATAATTTTGGCGGAGTCATTGGTTTGATCATATCCTGGTTCGGAGCTCTGGTTGGCCCGGTTGCCATTCCGATGATCCTTGGCTTATTACCCGCATTCAGGCACTGTGGGTCAAATGCTGCAATTATATCAATTCTCGGGGGATTAACCGGGTTTGTAATTGCCAACTATGTGCTGAATGTCAGCCACGCTATCGAAATATTGACACCGATTGGGGTTTCTCTTGTGCTGTTTATTTCAATCGGATGGTTGAGCAGAAAGAAGATTGTACCTGATGAAGTATCGGACCTGATGGAGAAGCTGCAATCGGATTCGGAATAAATCATGGAATCTGAGAAGAACTATAATACATCATCTCTTAAAACTTTTTACAGACATCATATTGAGACTGATCTATTACCCTTTTGGTCACGGGCTCTGGATCATCAAAACGGTGGTATTTATACCTGTTACAACAATCAGGGTAACGAGTTGATCAG
>SLKH01000261.1 GCA_007134665.1 Balneolaceae bacterium | reverse complement strand
TCTCTTTATGTAAGTACTTCACTGGGTGGAAATAGTGTACCACCAGCTAATATTGTTGCATCCTCCGATTTTGTTTTTCTGCATGGAAATGGGGTACAGAATCCCGAGAGAATGGTTGAGATGATTGAGGAAGTCAGGGCAATGGATGTATACACTCCCATGCCGATTGTCAATAATGAAGATGATCAACCCTGGCGGGTCGAAGCACAAGGCTGGAGTGATGACGGTAATAATCTTGTCGCCAGTGTTAAGAATTATGCTTCTTGGGGTTACTTCGATTTTCGGCTGCCGGAAGAGAATCTCGATTATAATCTTGGGTATCAAAGCGTGCCCGTGAATTGGCAAATCAGTTCCGATCGAAAACGTGACTTTTTTAATCTTCTTGCCGAGATAACAGGAAGCCCCGGAGCACCATCGGTTTATCTGGATCGATCGGATGTGATCGGTGAGGGAACAGTACGAATTGAGAATCAACGTGCAGATCTAACGATTGAACAAATCGAAATTATTATGAACAACAATGTAATAGCAACAGCAGAAAATGCCCCCTTTGAGTTTCAACTCGATGAAATGCCCGACGGCGAACATTGGGTTAAGGCACGTGTGAAATACCTCAATAATAACGGAGAGGAGATCATTGTGGAATCTCCTTATCACAGGAATCCATGGTGGCCGTATGGCGGACGGTATTAAATTCAACCATTTCAAATTACCATATTAAAATTGCACTAAATTCAATTGATTTCTGGATGAATTCGGATCGGTTGAAACCACCTGGAATTGGTTTGATAGTACTTAAAGCTTGATGATCAAAAAATACCCGAATAGGATGGGGAGTGTACATTTCGAATGATTCACTGAATAATATGGGATTAGATTATTAAAAATTTCAATAATTTACTGTTCCTTGTATGCACAAAATGAAAATTCCTTTCTTAAGAAATGTCACTATACCTCTTCCTGCCAGGGCATTTTTGGTTTTTTTAACCTTTCTACATACGGTAAACCTTTACATAGATAGAGCAGCTATATCAGCAGGCAGAGATTCAATTGTGCATGATCTGGGTCTTACTGATATTCAGTTTGGTTGGGTTATGGCAATGTTCACTCTTGGATATGCTTTATTTCAGGCACCTACGGGTGCATGGGCTGACAAAAAAGGGCCAAGGTCTGTTTTAACTTTTATTATCATTTTCTGGTCGATTTGCACAAAATTAACTGCTGCAACCTGGAACTATACGTCATTACTTGTTATTCGTTTTATTTTTGGTGCCGGGGAGGCAGGTGCATTTCCGGCTTTGTCAAAAGTCGTATATAATTGGTTTCCTTTAAATGAAAGAGGCATTGTTCAGGGGATCAATTTTTCAGGTTCGAGAATCGGAGCGGCTTTTACTTTACCTTTGGTTGCATTAATGATTTCACATATTGGATGGCGACTCTCATTTGTAGTTATTGGTGCAATAGGTGTACTATATGCCATATTTTGGTATTTAGTTTTTCGGGATACTCCTGAAGAGACCAGTTGGGTAAGTGAAGAGGAAGCAAATTATATTGTAGAAACAAGACAGCAACCAACTGTTGGTATACTTCCACCGTTTTCATTTCCAAAATTAGTCAAGTCTGGTAATATGTGGCTGGCAATGGGTCAGTATATAGCCAGTAATTTTACTTTTTATTTTACTCTTACATGGATGCTTCCCTATATAACTGACAGATTTCAGGTGGATATAGTTCAAGCCGGATTTTATTCCATGTTTCCATTGTTGGCTGGTGCTGTAGGGAACTGGTTTTCAGGTTGGTTGGTGGATATTATTTTTAAAAAGAAACAAAGCTTAAAAATTTCCAGACGAGTACCGGCAATGATCGGTTTTTTTCTGGCTGCAATTGGAATGGTGATGGTGACCGTTGTTGAAAGTCCCGTCGTTGCAGTTATTTTTATGTCTGTTGCGATATTTGGAGCCGACATGACCCTAAGCCCATCTTGGTCATTCTGCATAGATATTGCAAAAGAAAGGGCAGGAGTGATCTCAGGTACAATGAATATGGCAGGAAACCTTGGTGCTTTCGTAACAATCATCACTTATCCTTATTTATTTGCTGCAACAGGAAGCCATATTCCGTTCTTTTATACTTGTGCTGCACTTTCTGTAACTGCAATTGTGATGTGGCTGTTTATGAATCCGGATAAAGTTCTGTTTAACAATGCTTAATCAATAAATTATATAATCATATGTAATAATTATGTCTTATCTGTTAACGATCAATTCAGACTTTGGACACCCTTTAATAATGGAAAAACTATATAAACAATACCAAAACCACTGAGAATGAAATATGATTAACTTTCAAAGATTTAGAACCAGTCTCTTTTTAATAGTATGTATTTTCGGCACCGGTTTTTTTTCGGCTATTATGCCGGAGGCAACCATTGCTCAGCAAGGAGAACGTATGGTTCATTTCACGCCTACCGACCTGGGGACCTTTCCCGTTGAGCAGTATAAACCTTTATATCCGGTTGCCAATGCCAGTCCGGTCCGGTTTCGTTCCTGGCTCATCGATCCTGATTTCCCGAGAGGAGCCACTTCCCAGACCTATCTTTGTGATTTTACAGGCGATGGTGAGCTCGAGTATATGGTAGGCGGTTCAGGAGGCAGATTTATCTTCAAACGTCAAAGCGATGGTACTTGGATCCGTTATCAGTTTCGTGAAGACCGGGGGCCTACAGACGTTGGTGCTGTGGCATTGGATATTACCGGTAATGGCCTCTGTGATGTTATTACCGGTACTCAATGGGTATTGAATCCTGGTTTTGAAAACGGTGATTTCCTTTGGCCGAATCCGGAAGATCAGGAGAATGGATGGCAGTGGGAGGCATTCAGCATAGTCGAAGGGTTATCGGGTCCGCACGACCAAACGCTGGCAGATCTGACTGGTGACGGGCGTTTGGAAATGATCTATTACCAGGATGGTGCAAATGGCGGCCTTCGATGGTTTCAGATACCTGAAGATCCGACCGAGGAGTGGGTTAACAGGATCATCTCCATACCAACCACGCACACCGGCCTCGCACCATCGGGGGCAGGCGACATCACAGGTGACGGACGTACTGATATTGCCGTCGGTCACATGTGGTTTCAAAATATCCCACGACCTGGCGGAGCTGGTCCCATCCAATGGGTCGGTCATAACCTCCCGGCAATCCAGTCCCTTCCTGTTGGCAGTCTGGAAGGCATACCCGGGGCAGCAGGTTTTGTCCATGGAACACAAACCTGGGTTGAAGACATCAACGGAAATGGTCGTAACGATATTGTAGTAGCCGATGCTGAATATGTGGGCGGTCGCATCTGGTGGCTGGAAAATTTAGGTATGGGCCTTGATGGAAACATCCGGTGGAACCGACATATCATTGCCGGAGGAGCCCTTGAAAGGGATGCTGACGGTGAGTGGCAATATTACGGCCGGGTTCTTGGTGGGATCCACGGTATGTGTGTAGGAGATTTTACCGGTAACGGGCGTGCTGATATCGCAACGATTGAACAGGATTGGGATCGTGCAAGGCGTCCGGTGCCAAATGATCGACCTTTTGGACTTCTCTGGGAGAACCTGGCTACCTCGTTTGACGGCTCGGTCACGTTTACCGAACATGTGATCTCCGATGTCAACCTCGGAGCCGGCCATGAAATGGTCTGTGCCGACATTACAGGAAATGGCCGGATGGACATTATCGGAAAACCGTGGTCTCCTGGTTCAAAGAATGCTCTCGATGGAAACAATTTCATCCTGTTTATTGAAAATTTAACCCCATAAGCTTCAAGAAAATGCATATTTTGAAAATTGGATTATCTACTCAAAAGGCTAAGACTGGCATCTTAATGATCCTTCTGGCATTTACTTCATTGGCTGCGACGATTTCCGTACACGCTCAATTTGCAGGCGCCAACAACATGAACCCAATGGACCATGGATCGTTTATTTCGAGCACGATAGCTGCCGACCCCTGGAGTCCGAGAGGAATTTTCGTTTACAAGGGGATTACCGTGAAAGCAGGACTCGAGGCGACGATGGTGTTTGACACCGATTTGTTGCGTGTTGCAGGTGCATGGACGGGAGGAATGCTTCATTGGCTTCCTGCACGGGACGGGCTCGAGCAGTGGCCCACACCGGACGGGCACCTGCATTTCCTGAACAGTGAGAAGGCAGGCTGGAATACGTCGACAGATCTGCGTGATCCCCGGGTGGGCACATCGACCAAGAATGCCCAGCGCTATGGTCCGATAGGAGGTGATCATCGCTACGAGGGGTTTCATGTTCACGGAGACGATATAATATTCTCTTTCACGGTCTCCGATGCAGAGATCTACGAAAAATTCGGGTTTGAACGGGTACAAGGTGAGCCCATCTTCACCCGGACTATCAATGTGAGTTCAACGGAAGAGAGTTTGACGTTGCTGGTCGTACCCGCGCCGTTCGGCCAGTCGGCCAACCTCGAACAGGAGATGATCGCTTCAAAAGCCGGATATGTGACCGTTCATTCCGGTGGAGATGTGCGCCACATCGGATTCCGGGGCCTGCCGGAAGGCATAGAATGGAATCTTGAGAACGGGCACCTGTCCCTGACTCTGCCCGAACTGAACAGCGATCTTCACTTTCAGCTTGCTATCGGGCCGCTTCAGTCAGGTACCGGTGCCGAATACATGGCAAATTATCTCGAGACGGATATCGGCTCTCTGGATCTTTCATCGCTGCTGGAACCGGGACCCGTGAATTACGACGTCGTCGAGACGCAGGCCCGGATGGGGACCAGTGAATACGGACCGTTCACTGTGGATGAGCTTGTTCTCCCAAGAGATAATCCATGGAACTCACACCTGCGGATTTCTGCAATCGACTTTCTCTCTGACGGGCGTGCATTGATTGCATCATTGAGCGGGGATATCTGGCTGTTGGATGGAATCCGGGAGAACCTGTCGACATTGCGTTGGCAGCGTTTCGCAACAGGGCTGAACCAGCCCCTCGGCCTCGTGGTGGTTGATGACCAGATCTATGTAAACGGCCGGGACCAGATTACGCGCCTACACGATCTGAATGGAAACGGACAGGCGGATTATTACGAGAACTTCAACAACATGGTCATGGCTGCCACGAACTACCATGCCTTCAACATGAACCTCGAAGTGGATTCGCAGGGCCGCTTTATTTGGGCCAAATCCACACCATGGCCTCCGGGTAATGCCGCAGATCTGACTAACGCCGCTGAAATAACGCCGCATCATGGTGTTGCCTTTCGGCTTTCTCCGGATGGTGAAGACCTCGAGATCATCGCCACCGGGCTGAGAAATCCGAATGGATTGAGTATCGGTCCCGATGATGAGATTTATTACTCAGATAACGAGGGCAACTGGGTACCCACCAGCAAGGTGACGCGCATCGTAGAGGAAGAATTCCACGGATTCGTTCCTTCAGCACACCGGGCCAACTACGTCGATGGCTGGGCACCCACTGACGAGCAGTGGGTGAGGCCGCTGATCTGGACGCCGCACGGTGGTCCCGGGTCGGACAACTCGCCATCTCAGCCGCGAATCATCGATAACCCTGCGTGGCCGGAAGAGCTGCAGGGCCATATGCTTCTTACGTCCTACGGCCGCGGTACCCTCTCTCTGGTTCTGATGGAAGAGTTGGATGGACAACCACAGGGCGGGCACATGGTTCTTCCGCTAAGGTTCGAATCCGGACTTCAGCATATGCGGTTTCATACAGATGGGCACCTCTATGTTGTCGGCATGACAAACTGGTCTTCTGCATCACACGGTGGCGAATGGGGTTCTGTACATCGCGTGAGATATACGGGAGAACAACTGCATCTGCCGGTGGCACTGAATACACGAGAAGGAGGTATTGAACTCAGATTCGGTGAACCTCTTGACCGTGCGTCGGCCACGAATCCGGAAAACTACAATCTCTCCAAGTGGACGTATCCATGGAATTCTCAGTACGGCTCCAGACTGCTCTACTCGTTGGACAATCTCGGTGAGGCGGGTCCCGACAACGTTCAAGTCCGGTCTGTAGAGCTCTCCGATGATAGGCGAACCGTGTTTCTCGAAATACCGGATCTCAGTTCGGGTTCGATTCCGCCTGTGCCGATCCTTGAAGATTTGCCTAATCAGCTGGAAGCTTCGATGGGAATGATCCTGCAAATTGATTACGACATTACCGCTGCAGATGGAGTTCAGTTGGATCAACTGATTCACAAGACGATCCATCACGTGCCTGGTGATGCCCATACAGGTCACACTCAGTATGGTACGAAGACCGAGACTTCAAGCGTCGTTCAGGATCAGGCGGAGCAAGCTGAAACAACCAACGAAGCAGCTATTCAAGAGGAGGTTATAGGACGAGTCGTGGAGGTACGGTCCCGAGGCACCCAGCTGACTTTCGAACCCGATGTGATAAGGGCTACCGCGGGAGAGACGTTGACGATCCGGTATAATAACGTAGGGGATATGATTCACAACATTATTCTGGTAAAAACGGAGGAGGATATCCCGGTCATCGGTGAGGCCTCCCTCCAGGCGGCTTTCACGAACCAGTGGATTCCTGTCGGTGAGGAATACGAGGAACGCATGATCGCATATACGGACCTGGCTGATCCCGGTGAGGTCGTCGAAGTCACCTTCACAGTTCCCCCACCCGGTGAATACCCATTCATATGTACATATGCCATGCACTGGACGACGATGCAGGGCCGGCTGATCGTAACGGACTGACCCTGAAGCCACTGTTTATCACTTTCGATTTAAAATTTCAATTTCAGCCAGTCATACAGACAGATTGGGAAGAGGGGGAGAGACGAATTAACAGCACAGGCCATTGTATCGGAATTACAGCGAAGGTTCAATGATTTTTATCCGGGTATACAACCTGCACCACCATGTTCATTTGAGCTGATTCATAGATAGCATCCTGAACCACCAGATTACGCAGGTAATCCGGGCCGCTTGTTTCAAAAGGCAAATCATTAAGCAGTCCATTTATGAAGTGCTTTTGTGTAAAATAGACACAGTCGCCGGCAAATCTCCGTTGTTCATGTTTATAGTCAATAGGTCGAATTTTTTTGCCCAGATTCTGAAGTGTTAAATTTCCTTTCCCATCCAACCGGAGAGTACCATTACTTCCCTCAATAATAAATTCACCAAAGGTATACCTGTTATTTGAGTAGGTGCTTTCATTGTATCTGTTTCCGTCATAAAGCCCTATGGCACCCGATGTGAAATTGTAATGGACAATACCGGCATCTTCCCCTTCAATTACTTTATTTAATTTCCTAAGCTGAGCATAGACCGACTTAACCTCACCGGCTAAAAAGCGATATGTATCGATGAAATGGATGCCCGTTTCATAAATAAGCAGTTTAGGCATCTTCCTGAAATAAGGTTGACGATCAATATAGGCATCTTTCGCCCAGCCATCCCCGGTGCGCATTCTGAAATAAAGAGTATGTAAGGATTTTCCGATATCACCTGCGTCAATCATTTTTTTAATTTGCCGGTACCAGGGCTGAAAACGAAAGTTTTCATGTACCATAAATCGAACTTGTCTTTTGTTAACATACTCAACAATAGATAAAGCTTCTTCATAGGTGGTTGCGAGTGGTTTTTGGCAGATGACAGGTATGCCCAGGTCTGCAGCAGCTTGAACCAATTGAATATGAGTAGCAGGCGGAGTGATGATATCCACAAAATCCGGTTTTACCTTCTGTAGCATTTCTTCAGGATCAGTATAGACTGCTGGTACATTCCACTTATTTGCTGCTTTTTGTGCTTTTACTTTATCCAGATCACAAATGGCTATGATCTCTACATCATCCATTCGATTCCAGGCCTCATAATGGTAATCGCTAAAATATCCAGCTCCGATACCCACACCTTTCAATTTGCTCATGGCAATTTATATAAACAGGTTTTTAAGTAGTGTCCGGATCTATAAAGTATGGACAAAATAAGTATCTTCATTTTATACCTTTTATTCGTTTATAAGCAGTCAACAGCGCTTTATCATCACCTACATTTCCCGGAAATATTATATAGGGCATTCCAGGGTATTTGCTCTCTTTGCCCAATTCCCAGACCGGTATGCCGGGAAGTATTTGTCCCATTATGCGGGCTCTTTTTACTGCCAGTGATTTAGTTGCAATATCACTGGAAGTAATGCCACCTTTGGCGATCAGGTATGAGGGGGTAACTGACAGTGTACCTACCAGGTCGGAGATAAATGTAGAAATTTTTTTCCCGATGTCGAGATTGTCTGCTATCTCGCCTGCCGTTACAATCTCACGACTTGTATAAACCAAAACATCTTCTTTATTTATAAGATGTGTCTGAAGCGAATCTGCTAACTGTTGCAAATAATCCTTGGTATCTGGCAGTTGAAGAAGCTTTCTTACATCCAGAACCTTTCCTACGATATCCGTTTTCGCGATCAGGGAGTTTATCTGCCGGGTTGTCTTTTCAACAAAGGAACCTGCAATTATCAATCCGCCATTTTCAGACTGGTATTTTAGTTCACTGTAATCGAGTAATTCACGTGGCTCTATTCCACAAATCGATGCAACAAAAGAAGCACCGGTCCTTGCAATAAAAGATCGTTGACTTTTTAGCAGTGCCAAACAAAATGTATCGATATCAGAATATGCAAGTGCATCAGAAATCAGATAGTTCCCTTTGTCGATTTCCCTTATCCGATGGGTTAACTCGTCAAGGGATTCTTCACGCAGAGCGTCTACGGTAAAACTTGTGATTTGCTCAGACGAGACTTGTCCGTTTGTTTTTTCGATTATCCAGTCATAAAGATTTGACGAATTGTAACCGAATGAAGGATCCCGGGCAAATTGAGTTTCTCCGCATGGAATATACCGGTTGCCCTCTTTTGCATAATGAACTCTCCTGAATGTATATCTTTCTCCTTCGATAAAAGCAGGGTGGACGATTTTAAGGTCAGGCTCCTCAGTCCAAACATCAAGAACAGCATCCATCTCCTCAGGGTGATGGCCGCGAAGCGTTGAGTCGCTCCTTAAAATTAACTTGTAATTCCTGTTAGTATTGTCAGATGCCACCTCAAGGTTTCGGGTTATCTTTTTAACAAGGTTGCCGGCTTCTTTCGGACTCAGGCTTCTTGAATTGGTGAGAATATAAAAGACAGGACATTTCTCATTAAAGAGATCTGTGAGTGGTTCGATACTCCATGTAGTGACAACCGGCACATCGTGCATGGTTTGTGTTCCGGTTGGATCATCATCCAGAACCACGAAGGTATGACCATGCATTCGGTTTATCTCCCGTATCTCTTCCAGTAACCGTTGTTCAGAACTGTTATTTAGCCATTCATTAATTTCTTTATTTCGATCCATATCATTTAGCTTATTCGATAGCAATGACGCGTGCAGGTGCACCGTCACCATCCTTTATTTTAAGCGGGAAGGCCAAAAGGGTAAATGTACTCTTTTGTAGTTGATCCAGATTTGTTAGCCCTTCAATAATTATGACATTGCCGTCCATCAATATTCGGTGGATATTTGTTACTTCTTCGAGATTGCCCACATCTGCCACTGACGGAGATTCCACACCCAGCATTTTAATTTTGTGATTAACCAAACAGTGAGCTGCATCTTCGGAAATTCTTGGTAGTCCTTTTTTATATTTTTCTTTATGAATATGCGCAGACCACCCACTTTGGATTACGAGACTATCACCGGGTGCAATGAGATTCAATACGGGTTCCAAATCAGATTCTGATATCAGGTATGAGTCTGTACTTACATTCAGACGAAGGATATGAGCTTTACCAATAAAATCATCCGGTGTAAAATCATTTATGGTTTGATCATTAATTCCAAAGTGAAGAGGTGCATCCATATGAGTACCAGAATGACCATAGATGTGTAACGTTCGTGCATTCCAGCCATCCCGTTCTAATATTTTGGTATCTTCAAATGATACTCCTTCCATTCGATCATCGTAAGTAAGAGTCAAGTCTACAAGTCGGCCAGTTACCATTATTCTTCCATATTTTCCATAATCATTTCAGCTACCTGAACAGTTGTGGCATCTCCTCCAAGGTCTCTGGTTTTTAATCCTGCTGCTGTGGTTTTCTTTATACTATTGACAATAGCAGATGCAGCATCTTTTTCACCCAGGTGATCCAGTAATAATGCCCCCGACCATATGGTGCCGATAGGATTTGCAACATTCTGTCCTGCAATATCCGGTGCTGAGCCATGTATGGGCTCAAACATGGAGGGATATTCTTTTTCCGGGTTGATGTTACCGCTTGGCCCTAATCCAAGACTGCCCATAATTGCGCCGCCGAGGTCACTTAGAATGTCGCCGATCATATTAGTAGTTAAAATAACATCAAATATTTCTGGCCTTAATACAAAGCTGGCAGATGCATTATCTACATACATTTTATTATAATCCACATCAGGATACTGCACAGCTACTTCACCAATCACCCGATCCCAATAAGCCAGGCTGTTTATTAGTGTATTAGATTTTGTGACGTTTGTAAGCCGTTTTTTGCGTGTCTGAGCAAGTTTAAATGCATAATGTGTGACTTGTTCGATGCCTTTACGTGTAAAAACACTGGTATCAGTAGCCAATCCATGAGGCTCATCCGGATGAATTATTTTTCCGTTTTGAACAAATTCCCCTTCATTGTTTTCGCGAATTATTACAAAATCAATTTCGTCTTCTCCTTTCTTGCGCAGCGGACTTTCAATGCCGGGAAGTAGTTTAACCGGACGCAGGTTAATATACTGTTTGAAATGTGTTCGAACTTTAAAAGTGTACATCATGGCAGGCAGGGTATCATCTACATCCGGCAATCCTACAGCTCCAAAATAAATAGCATCGTATCCGTTCAGGATATCTAATCCGTCGGACGGCATAAAATCGCCATGTTTTTTATAATATCCGGCTCCCCAATCAAATTTGTCAACCTGGATCTTAAAGTTAAATTTATCTGCTGATTTGTGTAGTATCTGAAGCCCGGGAGGAACAATTTCGTTTCCTATACCATCACCGGGAACAGCTGCAATTTTATATTCTTTCATTTATGAGTAGCATTAAAATATATGACACCTAAGTATCGTGCTTTGTATTTTGTATTCAAAATAGAATTACATTATTTGTATACTTATTAAACCAAATATCCCTCTTGAGAGGGCAAGGTAATTACAACGTGTTCATTTAAAATAATACTGTTTGTTAATGAATTTTCGCCCCGGAGTTCTTATTGGTGACGAGGTTACTGAATTATTTAATTATGCCAAAGTAAATAACTTTGCAATTCCTGCTGTCAATGTGATTGGTACCAACAGCATTAACGCAACACTCGAAGCCGCAAAACAAGTGGAATCACCTGTTATCATTCAGGTTTCTAATGTTGCCGCCCAATTTCTGGGTGGATCATCACTTCCAAACACAAACCAGGAAACCTCAACTGCTGGGGCTGTTTCATTAGCACTCCATGTTCGACAGGTTGTGCATCTTTACGGTGTTTCAGTGATTTTGCATACAGACCATGCAAATCGGCAGGTTTTACCGTGGGTCGACAGCCTGTTGAAGGAAAACAGAATATATTTTGAACGGACGGGTGAACCTCTTTTTAGTTCGCACATGCTTGATCTCTCGATAGAACCTCTAATGGAAAATATCAGCACGAGTTGTGCATATCTAAAAAAGATGAGAGAATTTAATCTGAATTTAGAAATAGAACTGGGTGTAACGGGTGGCGTTGAAGATGGGTTGGACCATTTGGGTATAGATTCGGAAAGCTTATATACAAAACCCGATGAAGTAGCAACGGCTTATGAACACTTAACAGCAATAAGTAAAAATTTTACCATTGCTGCATCTTTTGGAAATGTACATGGTGTTTATAATCCTGGCAATATTGGACTTAAACCAAAAATATTGGAAAATTCCCAAAATATCATTCAGGAAAAATATAATACAAAACGAAATCCTGTAAACTTTGTATTTCATGGCGGTTCAGGTTGCACTAAGGAAGAAATTCATGAAGCTATAGCTTATGGAACTGTAAAAATGAATATAAATACCGATCTGCAATGGGCTTTCTGGTCAGGGATTAGAGATTACTATCTGCAAAACGAAAATTATCTGCAGTCTCAGATAGGCAGCTCAAACGGTAATAAAGAAGTATCTAATAAACCTTATTACAATCCTATGGTTTGGTTACGAAAGGGTGAGATTAGTTTTGTTAAAAGGCTTATCAAGACATTCGAAGATTTGAATTGCGTAGGCCGAAATAAATGATTTGCTTCATTATATTACATTCACTTTTAATTAATTGATTTTTGATGAATAAAAGAGAGCATATTGATTTAACCTCATGGATTCATGATGAGCTTAAATCACAAATTCTGGATCACAAACTTAAAGCCGGACAAAAAATCATCCAGGAAGATGTTGCTCAGGAATTAGGGGTTAGCCGAACGCCTTTGCTGAAAGCATTACAAATGCTGGAAACAGAATATTTGGTTGAGAGTGTTCCGCGGCGGGGATATTTTGTCCGGGAAATTAGTACAAAAGAGATGATTGATATCTTTGATTACCGTGAGGTTCTTGACGGATTGGCTGCCCGGTTAGTTGCTGAAAGCGCAAAAGATTCGGATATCAACGCTATCAAAGAGTGCTTTACTCCATTTATGAATAATAATGGAATTATTAATGAGAATAAATACGAGAAAGCGGATCAAAAATTCCATTTTTTAATTAAAGAGAAATGTGGGAACTCAATTCTTTCCCGTGTAGAAATGTTGGGAAATGTTCATGTACTTGCTTATCAGAGAGGACTATTGAGACCTCCTAAAGAGACACTTCCGGAGCATATGGAGATAATTAAAGCACTGGAAGCAAGAAATGCAGAGAAAGCAGAAGAGGTTATGCGAATGCATATTCGTCGAAGCAGGGAATCACTATTAAATAAGCTTGATAAGAGTAATTAGTATTTTGAACATTAATGCAGTGAAAAGTATTCTCGTTTAAAGGCTTATCAAGAGGGGATCAACCTAAACTGGCAATAAAATTAATTTTTAAATTACTGCTCCTTAATGATTCTGTACTTCAATTTAACTTCGTTTACTTTATGGACTTTATGTTTTTTACTGCTTAGTGGTTTCTGCAAAGATATTAATGGTCAGACCACTTCAGACTATGAGCGTCTTCAGCCATATAACGAAAATCCATATTATTGGCAGTATAAGGGTAAGCCAATTCTGCTGATTGCAGGTTCCGATTATCATAATATTTTTCAAAGACCGGATTTAGTTGAACATCTTGATTTATTGAAGTCTATTGGTGGCAACTATATACGTAATACCATGGCTTCGAGAGAGATTTTCGCTGATCATCGTGATTTATGGCCATTCGAGGCTGTTGAAGCAACTGAAGATTCACTCATTAATATCTATGATTTGGCAAAATGGAATGATGCTTACTGGGAAAATTTTGAAAAAATGCTTGTTGAGACGGTGGCCAGGGACATGATCGTTGAGGTAACGATCTGGGAAAGGCACGATTTTTACCGTACACGTGATCAGGCCGGTTGGATCCGGCAACCTTACAATCCGGCTAACAATATTAACTATACAGCGGATGAGTCCGGGTTACCAGATGATGATTCTGTAACCGATCCGGGACACCCGTTTTTTGCCACAGTCCCGGAACTAAATCATAATGAAGTTGTCTTGCCCTATCAGAAGGCTTTTGTAGACAAAATTCTTTCGTATACGTTTGAGTATAATCATGTAATGTACAATATGAACAATGAAACTCGTGAACCGAATGAGTGGGGAGAGTATTGGGCAGGTTACATCCTTTCGAAAGCTGATGAGAGGGGTATCCAAATTGAATTGACGGACATGCAGGATGCACATAATGTCACCGATGAGAGTGTGGCTCGTATGATGGATTCTGATGTATTTACTTTTGTTGATATCTCACAAAATAATTTTCAGACAGGCGACTTACACTGGGAGCGGATTCAATATATACGGAATTATCTGAAAGACAATCCTAAGCCGATTACAAATATCAAAGTGTATGGATCTGACTATATTTCTCCTGCTGAATTTTGGGGAACTTCGCAAGATGGAATAGAACGTTTTTGGAGGAATTTATTGGGAGGTTCGTCCTCTGCACGTTTTCACAGACCGGATTGGGGTACCGGGTTAAGTAAAGTAGCACAGACGCATATAAGGAGTGCGGCTATGTTTGCTGAAAAAATGGATATATTTAATTCTCGCCCAGCTAATGATTTGTTTGTTACCCGGACCCCGGGATCTGCCTTCATGATGGCCAATCCGGGAAGGCTCTATGCTGTCTATTTTCCGGATGGTGGTGAAGCAGAAATTGTTCTTGAAGGCAATGCACGATTCGTTCAGGTACAATGGCTCGATATCGAATCCAGTTGGTGGGGAGGTGGTGGTACCAGTCAGACTGAAGAAACCTTGACAATCTCACCTCCTGGGGAAGGCCACTGGATAGGGATTGTGACTTTGATTCAGTAATATGTTGAAGAATTTCAGATACCGAACTTGATCTCTCTGTACCTCCCTGTCATAAACAACCCTTATATCAGTAATAGTTTATTTATATCCGGGAATCAATTCATCTGATCAATGGATTTGGTAAATTTATTTGT
>SLKH01000334.1 GCA_007134665.1 Balneolaceae bacterium | reverse complement strand
TATTCGTTTGGCATGAACCTGTTTCCAGTGAGTATAGAAATGCAAGTGAGCTTTAAATATTGCGAAACTATCCCGCGGATTCCCTTTGAAGAGTGCATAAATTGCTGCCAATCCGTCAAGGCATAACCTCAATAAGAAGTGTTTTTTCAGCCAATCACCGGATGCATTTTTCCATAGCATACTAAGGCTGTTTCTGAAATTGAAGTAGGTTTTTCTCGATGACTTCATCGGCAGTGACCCCCCGCCAAGGTGGTAAACGACGCTATCGGGTATTGAGATGATTTTATGGCCCCGGTTCCATAAACGCCAGCATAAATCAACTTCTTCCATGTGGAACATAAAATCATCATCAAACCGTCCTAATTCAAAAAACAGGTCTTTTCTGATGGCGAGTGCCGCTCCGGATGCCCAGAAGATTGGGATACTGTCATTATACTGACCCATATCAGTCTCTGTAGTTTCAAAAACCCGCCCGCGACAGAAAGGATACCCCAATTTATCCAGAAATCCACCGGCAGCACCGGCATATTCGAATTTATCCCTTTCAGTATAGGAAAGAATTTTGGGTTGTAAAGCAGCCACACCGGAATCCCGGAAAGCTGCATCAATACTTGTCAGCCAATCGGGTGTAACCTCAACATCATTATTTAAGAAAACAATAATGTCACCGGTTGCGTGATCCGCTGCTCGGTTATTACCGCCACAGTAACCATAATTCCTGGGAAATGTTACTATTTTACATTCCGGATGATGTTTTCTTATCCATTCAACTGATTCATCAGTTGAGGCATTATCAGCAATGATGATTTCAAAATTTTCAAACTCAGTATTCGTTACAGAGGGGAGAAATGTTTCCAGGTGTTTTTGCGCATTCCAGGTAACAATAATTACACTTATCGAGTGTGACAATGAAGTAAGAACTTTTTAATTGAAATTATTTCTGAAAGAACTGGTAACTTGCCTCAGGAAAAGCACAAGATGCTAAAAAAGATCTAAACGCAAAAAAACTGAAAATGTCTTTTTCCGAATAGCAGGGATAATTCAAACAAACAGGGTGCCAAATTTACTATAAATCATTTACAGAATTTGTGTCCAGGAGTTCTTACTATATGGATTCTACATTATGCTAAAAATCGGATTGATATCAGATACACATGGTTATCTCGATCCTGAAGTCATAGATTATTTTACAGGCGTGGATGAAATATGGCATGCGGGGGATTTTGGTAATATTGATATCGTAAATGAATTACAAAAAATAGCACCACTACTTGGGGTTTATGGCAATATTGACGGGCAGGAAATTCGTGATGTATTCCCATTGCATCAAAAGTTCGAACGGGAAGGGCTGAAAATCTGGATGACGCATATCGGAGGTGTTCCCGGACGTTATTGTATTCCTATAAAAGCAGAAATTGAGAGCAACCCGCCGGATATTTTTATATGCGGACACTCACATATACTCAGAATCGGAAGGGATCAGAGTTTAAACAAAATGTTATATATCAATCCGGGAGCCGCAGGCAGGCAGGGTTTTCAGGTCTATCGGACACTGGTTAGGTTTGAACTCGATGATAAGAAAGTTAAAAATGTGGAAGTCATTAACCTCGGCAGGTCCGGAGAATGACAGTTATAAAATTATCATAACCACAGTTACTTTAATCCAAAAAGTCGTTAGACTTTTTTTGCACCGAGAATTCATTGTACACTCTAACATATGAGCGTTCGGTGCCGATCCCGACAAGCGTGTCAGGAAAACACAAAGCTTTATTAGCATTATTAAAAATAAGAAGCCCTGACTGGATCAATGCCGGGTTTAATAAGAATTACATTTCAAATCGATTGATAAGTTCTACCACGTGCATGGCTGAAAGAACAACGAGAGGTATGCCACCACCGGGATGAGTGCTTCCGCCGGTCAAATAAATACCATCCACTTCCCTTAATTTGTTTCTTGGCCTTAAAAAAGCAGATAACCTGGTATTTGAAGATGTACCGTATATACTTCCCTTGTTTGAACGGAATTTTTCAAGAAACTCTACAGGTGTAATCGTTTTTTGAACAACAATTGAATCGGCAAGATTATCAAGGCCCGAATTTTCCAGTTTTTTGATGATAACAGCAGGGTATTTCTCACTTAAAGTGTCCCAATTTTGATGATCTGACAAATAGGGAGCGTTTACAAGTATAAAAAGATTCGAACCATTATCAGGAGCATCTTTTGTATCCGAAAAAGATGTATTTGCAATGTAAATCGTTGGGTCATCCGGTAACGTCTTGTCACGGAAGATCTGATGAAATTCCATTTTATAATCAGAGCTGAAAAATATGTTATGATGTTTCAAGAGTTCCCATTTTCGATTTGTACCCGCAAGTATTACAAATCCTGAACAGGAAGGCTCAATCCTCTTTTGCCTTCGGATTCTTGACGCCGGGAGATAATCTTCCCCGAGCAGTTTTGTTATGGTTTCTGTAGCATCACTATTGGAGACTATGATATCGAACTTTGTAAAGGTACCGCTTTTATTAATCACACCTGTGGCACGGTGTTTCTTTACCACAATTTTGTCAATGTGAGATCGAAATCGAATTGATACACCAAGTCCCCGGTTCAGCTCCAAAAGGCAATCTGCAAGCCTGTAAAGTCCTCCCATGATATAATACCCGCCCTTTGAGATTTCCACATGAGGAATCACATTTAATGTTGCAGGAGCCTGGTAAGGAGAAGATCCGTTATAAGTGGTGAAACGCTTGAAGAACTGTTTCAGGTAATCAGACTGAAACCAGGAGTCAATTTTTTTGGAAACGGTTGTGTGGGCATCAATTTTTGCAAGATCCAGGAAATTTACTTCCCTCAGGTCACTTAAATTATATAACGGATTAAAAAGAAATGCATCGGAAGTTTTATCGTATAAACTTTTCGAATAGTCCAAAAATTCTGTATAAGCTACCCTGTCTTCAGGTGAGATTTTGCCTAATTCAGTTAAAGTCTTTTTTTTACTCTGAAAATTATCAAAGATTGTTTGATCCGGGTAAATGTAACGGCACAAAGGATCAGGTTCAGTTAAATCGATATAATCATCGAGATTTTTCCCGCATTGCCGGAAAAGGCTTCTCAGTACTTCAGGCATGGTCAGCAGGCTGGGCCCGGTATCAAACCGATACCCATCAGCCCTGTATTCCTGCATTTTTCCACCTGCTTTGTTATTGCGTTCAAACAGGGTAACCTGATGGCCTTTGGCAGCCAGCAATGCTGCGGCAGATAAACCTCCGATACCTGCACCGATTACCCCAATCTTTTTTGGATTGTCAGAATTCATGGCGTGTGTATATGATTCTGGCCATAAATCTTACACTCTCATCTGAGTACAAGTTTTGCAACCGCTTCGATATGATAAGTTTGCGGGAACATATCAACCGGCTGAACTTTTTCAATCTCATAAATTTCATTTAATTCTTTTAAATCCCTCGCCATAGTTGATGGATTGCAACTGACATACACCATCCTTGGTACTTTCAGGTTAATCAATTCCTTTACAACGTCAGGGTGCATACCGGATCTTGGAGGATCAGTCAGAATACAATCAGGATGTCCGTATTTTGAGTGAAGGTCCGGTTTAAAGGTTTGTTTCATATCACCGAGAATGAATTCGGTATTTTGTACACCATTGGTATTTGCATTTTCTCTGGCATTTTCAACAGCGACATCAACAAGCTCAATACCAACAACCTTTTGTGCATAACTGCTCATAAAAAGTGTAAGCGTTCCGACTCCGCAATAAAGGTCGTAAAGCAGTTCAGTTGGGTTTAAATCTGCAAAATCTCTTGCTACGGAATATAAGGTTTCAGCCTGTTTGGTATTCGTCTGGAAAAATGCATTCGGATTGATTTTAAACGTATACCCTCCAATTGTGTCCGTTATCGTACCAGGCCCGAATAAGACATGTTCAATGCGCCCGACGGCTGTCGGATTCGGCTGGTCATTCACATTGTTAACTACAGTGGTGATC
>SLKH01000164.1 GCA_007134665.1 Balneolaceae bacterium | reverse complement strand
TGAAATACTTCATAGGACGCCTCGGTTGAACGAACATCAAAGAGAATATCGTGATTGCCAAGCACCTGGAAAAAAGGGATACCCGATTGCCCGACTGCTTTTTCATATTCAGGAAACAGCTCCAGGTTATCGAACATGATATCTCCGCAGCCAATTCCGAATATCGGTTGCCCGGAAAGTTCCCCTGCAAATTTGGTAATATCCGGTGCGGTTTCGTTATGGAAGCGTTCCACTTCGTAGGCATTTTGAGTTTGAGGGTCTGCCAGCAACAAAAAATGGTGGTTGGTGTCATCGTTATCCCGCTGTTCAAGTTCAAACGATATATGAGCCTCTCCCTGGTTATCAGCTTGTATTCGTTCATAAAAGCGGGCAGTACCCGTCGGATTTCTTGGAATTTTAAAACCTGATGGAATCGAAATATATACAAATGGTTTCCGTCCATCAGAAACGAGCTCGTAATTACCTTCCCGGTCAGTTTCAGTAATTGTTAATCCATCCGTGACAGCAACGCCGGCAACACCCTGATTGCCATGCATGACGCTACCCCGGACCCGGACAGGGTTAATGCGTGATTGATTCTGAGTAACTTTTCTCTGATAAGGCTCGGCTATAGCATTTTGAGAGGGCATGACGAGTGGTAACAAACCAGCTCCTGACAGCAAACCGGCTCTTTTCAAAAACTGGCGTCGTGAATTGAGAAAATCTTTCTTATTCATATTTGACATAACGGATTCGATAAATTTTAGGGTATGCCTGTAAAAAACAAAATCTAATGTAAATAAACAGTTAAAGAGCTGCAGATTCTCTGTAAAGATTTTCCTGCCGTTCAAACACCCGGAATGGAATCAGAAAGCTATAGCCCTTAATATTCGGATAAATATCCAAGGATAATTCACGAATTTTTACATTATTGAGTTAAGAAGAGTTTCAAAATTTGTAAAATGAATACAAACAAATGAAAAATATCAAACTTCATAACGGACAATTTCGTTTTATATATAGCTAATTATGTATATGTATAAACCAAGGTTAAATGTTGAGATCTTCAGTAAGAAATTTTTCATGTTTATTTATTTTATTTGTTTTCTTTTTCATGGCATGTGCTTCTGAAGAGACGGATCAGGATTCAAATGAACTGCCACTGGCCATAGTAGAGGCAATTCAGGTCGATAAAGGCTCTCTTCCACTAATTCAACGGCTGACCGGTGAGATGAGGGCAAGAAATCAAATTGAGATCTACCCGGAGATCAATGCAAGGATTACAGAAGTACATGTGAGTGATGGTGACCGGGTTGAGGCAGGAGATATACTTGTTAATCTGCGTGACGACGATATTCGTGAACAACTGAATCAGGCCCGTTTTGATTACGAAATTTCGCAAGCTCAGTTACGCCAGGCCGAAGCGAGCCTGCGACGGCTTGAGGCACAGTATGACCGGATTCAACAACTTGCAGAAATGGAACTCGAGGCCCAGCTTGAACTTGAAACCATTCAGGCAGATATCGATGAAGCCGAAGCAACGGTTGACCTGGCAAAAGCTCAAATGGAAAGAGCTGCTTCACAGGTTGAAGAACAGCAGACAAATCTGGAAAATACGATCGTCAGGGCACCGATTGACGGAGTGGTTGGAAACAGAAATGCTGAAGTTGGCCAAAGTATCGACTCTTCAACACAGCTTTTCCAGATCGGGGACATTGAAAATATGCGGATTTTTGTATACCTGACGGAGGCCATGAGCAATGTTATACAACCGGGTGACCGTGCAGAACTTGTATCCGGTTCTGATGATGGAAACTATGCAGAGGCGACAGTAGCAAGAGTTTCACCATTTCTTGATCCTGTTACACATACTACGATAGCCGAACTTGAAGTAGATGCCAATAGTGGCAGCCTGCGCCCGGGTATGTTTGTTACAGTTGATATTTTTTATGGAGAAGCTGAAGAGTCTGTAATCATTCCCAAATCAGCATTATATGACCATCCGATTGAAGGTGAGACCGGGATCTATATTGCAGATATGGAAGCGATGGAAATGCAGTTTGAAGTCGGGGAAGAACTTTCGGATGAAATGCAACAGAATGAACCCGTAACCTCAAACCCTGTAAATGTGGAATTTGTACCGGTAAGTGTCATCGCTGAAGGGCGGGGAGTGGCCGGAATTTCAGGTGTGGACTTTGAAAACGGATGGGTCGTTACCGTTGGCCAAAATCAATTGGCAGAGTGGGAGAGTGAGCAGGCACATATACGTGTGATTGACTGGGAACATGTCATGGAGCTTCAAAATCTCCAGACAAGGGATATGGAAGAGCTGATATTCGGTAACAGCAGCACCAATTAATCCGAAAATATATTAAAGATTAAAATATGTCATTAACCAATACATCCATTAACAGGCCGGTTGCTACAACCATGGCTTTCTTAATCATTATCCTGGTGGGGTTTATCGGGTTCAGGTATTTACCGGTTGACTTATTACCTGAAATTGAATCTCCGCAATTGACGGTAAGTGTAAATTATGACAATGTCGGCCCGGAAGAGATGGAACTGATTGTCACCGACATGCTGGAGAATGCACTGGCCGGAATTCCGGATGTTGAAGAGATGAACTCCACGTCCAGTGAAGGGAGCAGCAGGGTTCGATTGCATTTCTCGAGAGGTACCAACCTGGATGCAGCGGCCAACAATGTACGTGATGCACTTGACAGAATACGGGATAACCTGCCCCTTCAAGCCGATCAGCCGCGGATCAGGCAGTTTAATCCGGATGACTTTCCCATCGTGATTGTAGGCGTGCGATCTGACCGGGACCTTGCCGAGCTTACTCAGATACTGGACCAGGAAGTTTCCATGTTTTTTGAACAGATACCCGGAGTGGGTACAATAGATGTGTGGGGAGGGATCGAACGTGAAATCCAGGTAGATTTGAATCGTGAGCGAATGCATTCTTCCAATGTCACTGCAAACGATGTCATTGAAGCTATCAGCAGGGAAAATGTTACACTCCCCGGAGGAAACATTAAGGATGGTTACAGCGATTTTTATATACGAACCGATGGCGAGTTTGAGAACCTGGATGAAATCCGGCAAACCGTTATACGGTATGTCGACGGACGGCCGCTCAGGATAGGTGATGTAGCCAATATTCAGCATGGATATGAGGATATCAGCCGGTATGTGGAAATCGATGGGGTGCCAACCCTGCGTCTCGCGATCCGAAAACAATCGGGTGCCAATACAGTAGCTGTTGCAGAGCAGGTGCATGAAGAAATTGAACGGATCAACAGCATTCGCGGTGACATGGAACTCATGGCTATCACCGATCAGAGTGAATTTATCCAGGATTCGATCAATACAGTACAGAACTCAGCTATCTGGGGAGGTATTCTTGCTGTCATCGTTCTGTTCGCTTTTTTGAGAAATTTTTCTACTACACTGATTATTGCAACGGCAATTCCGATTTCACTGATTGCCACGTTTGGCCTGCTCTATTTTGGCGGATTAACCCTGAACCAGATGAGTTTCGGAGGCCTTGCCCTGGGAATCGGGCTCATTGTAGACAATGCAATTGTTGTACTTGAAAACATCGTTCGAAAACGTGAACATGGCAGCGAACGAAAATTGAGTGCAGAAACCGGGACCAAAGAGGTGTCCGGTGCAATTATTGCTGCAACCCTGACCACATCGGTTATTTTTCTGCCTGTTGTATTTATGCAGACTACTACCGGAAGTATGTTCCAGGAGCTCGGCCTGGTTGTTGTTTTTGCATTATTGTGTTCGCTGTTGGTGGCACTCACACTGGTACCGATGCTCGCAAGCAGGTACATGACTGTCAAGCCACTGGATCAGGATAAAAAGAAACAGTCCCGGGCCACCCGTTTTTTTGAACGGGTTGATGAGCGGTACACATCCCTGCTGCGGAAAGCAGTCAGCAGAAGAGGGTATGTTCTTGGCGGAACCTTTGTCTTATTTGCCGGTTCACTGTTTCTGCTGCCGGGAATTCCATTTGAGCTCGCACCTGA
>SLKH01000053.1 GCA_007134665.1 Balneolaceae bacterium | reverse complement strand
TGGTAAAGAGAGCAGTGTAAGTAAAATCATTACAAATATTTGTAATGATTGACTACTTATTTTATTGAAATCATCGTACGATTTTAATAAAAGCCGGTTTATATTTTTTTACACAGTTCAATGAACGTAAATCAGTCAGCGTCAGTTTAGATAAATCAAAGAGTGACGGAGAAAAGAGGAATGAAAAAGTCTGTAGAAAATCAAAAAGGATTAAAAGCAGTAATCATTGATTCTCATGTATTAATGCGTCAGATTCTGGCAAGTATGTTGCGCAGAATAGAGAGTATTCATGAAATTGAATCTGTTAACTTTGAATCCGGAAAATCGATGTTGTCATCGTTCATTGAATATGAACCGAATATCATCTTCCTGGGTATTGACAGCGAAAAATCTGCTGAAATGCAGGTTTTCAGTGAAATCCGACGTGAATTTCCACAGATACCGGTTGTGCTGATGACACCACTCAGCAGAGAAGGTGCACAAATTGCACTAAGCGGATTAAAACAGGGTGCAGTAGATTACATCACAAAACCCGACAGGAATATCGGGTTGATGTTAGCGAATAAACATTTTTACAAAAGGGTACTCCCAATTATTTATCGTTTACCGAGCATCAACCTGGATGTGTTGAAAAAGTCTGATACTTTTTCAGTTTCTGATATGGAAGTAATGAAGGTATTTTCTGATCGCCCGAATCAGGTGTCAAACAGTGTTGATATTGTGGTAATAGGAGGATGCCTGGGAGGAGTTCGTTCACTTTAT
Organism: Balneolaceae bacterium; assembly: GCA_007134665.1. Taxonomy (GTDB): domain Bacteria; phylum Bacteroidota; class Rhodothermia; order Balneolales; family Balneolaceae; genus SKRC01. The sequence goes on along the minus strand of SLKH01000053.1, from coordinate 3,287 downwards.
CAGGTGATTTCAGGACTGCCTGAAGGTATACCGGTACCCGTTGTCATTGTACAACATATGCCAAAATATTATACACGGGAACTTTCTGAAGAACTGGATAAAATAACGTCTCTGAATGTCCGGGAAGCTCAAAATAACAGCTCCCTTCTGCCCGGCCAGGTATATCTTGCACCTGGCGGATACCATACTGTTATAAAGAATGAAGGTGCCAGAAAATCACTTTTTATTCACAGAGGACCGAGGGAAAATCACAACAGGCCATCTATAGATGTACTGTTTCGGTCAGCAGTACAGGTTTACAGAGATAAAGTTTTAGGAGTGCTGTTATCCGGTGGTGGTGATGATGGAGTATTGGGAGCAAATTATATCACGGATGCCGGAGGCCAAATCATTGTCGAAAGTGAAGAGAGTTCCCTCCTTTGGCAGCTTTCAGGGAAGGTTCATGAAGAAAATTTTTCATCCGGAAAATATAATTCAGATCAATTAGGTATTGAAATTGCAAAAAGGATTTATACTAAGCCAAAAAGAAGAACTTTTGATTCTCGTCAAAGAGAAAAACTAAAATAAATAAGCTGAAAATTTAAATAATATACAGAGATCTGAAAGAAACTAATTATTAGTTATTTAACCTATAGTAAGGTGTTGTTTTTGACAAAAAAATCAGGTTTAAACATCAATCAAAAATAAGGAGAGTCATGTCATTAGTAAAAGTGATCGAAGTGATTGCAGAAGGGAATTCAATTGAGAATGCTGTGGAGAATGCCCTAAAGGAAGCAAAGCAGACTTTGCATGGTATTAAAAGTATTTATGTAAAGGATATCAATGCGATAGTTGAAGATAATAGCATTGTCAGATATCGGCTCATTCTAAATGTATCGTTCCTGCTGGATGAGTAGATCATGGGTTTTTATAAAAATGGCCAAATTCAAAGTGGTGAGCTTGCAGGTGAATTTGGATAAAATTAATATTAAAGTGAGATTTTTATGGAAAACATTAATGGCGTACTAATTTACTGGTTTCTCTCGATTGGCCTGTTGGAAGGATTCGCTACTTCACTATTTCTCAGAGATGAGGGGATGTCGTTAAAAGGAAATTTAATCTGGGGTATGATCGGAGCAATCATAATGGGTTCTATCGGAATTTATATGGGAATCGGTGATGGGTTGTTATTTGCATTCATCGGCACACTTCCATTGCTATTTTTGGTCAATGTTTTTCATCAGCACCACCAGGAAGACCTTTTTGGAGAAATCTTCCCGGCGAAAATCATCAGAAAAAAACGTTAAGGATGTCATCGAGCTTTAAGTACCTGGCTCATACAGCAGATATCAGGCTTCTGGCTAAAAGTGAAACACTTCCGGACCTGTTCAGTACCTGCCTGAAAGGTATGAATGAGTTACTGAAACCGGGATTTTGTGATAAAATAAAATCCCGGTCCGAATCTGTGAAAATTCATATAAGTTCGGCAGACAGTACGATCTTGCTGGTAAATTTTCTATCAGAAATATTGACGCTGAGCTACCTGAATTCAACATTGTATTGTGAATGTGAATCCACAAAAATGACTGATAATGAAATCAGGAGTGTGCTGAAAGGTGAAAAAGTTGACGGATTTGATAATGATATTAAAGCAGTAACATTTCATGAAGCAGATATCCATGTCAACGAGAATGGAGACTTTGAAACAGTAATTGTATTTGATATTTAAAATTGATGATTTCGAAATCGGATTTTAATCAAATTGACCGGTACCTGTGGGAATTACCACGATCATACCGGGAAGGTATGAATGTACCTGTCCATATCTATGCTTCCGATATTCTGTTCGATGAATTTCTTCTCGATCGAACTGTCTCCCAGATTATCAATGTCGCAACTCTTCCCGGAATTGAAAAAGCTGCTATTGTGATGCCCGACGGACATGAAGGATATGGATTCCCGATTGGTGGTGTTGCTGCATTTCGGCTTTCAGATGGCGTGATTTCCCCCGGTGGTATCGGGTATGATATCAATTGCGGGGTCAGGTTAATGACATTACCGATGACCTGCACGGAGATTCGATCCAAAATACCCGAACTGACCCATGAACTGACCCGTATGATTCCGAAGGGAATGGGCAGGGGTGGCAGAATCAAGCTGACCAATGAGGAGATGGATGAAGTTTTACACACGGGTTCAGAATGGGCTGTCAAGAATGGATATGGTCTTCAGGAAGACCTGGCTTATACGGAATCAAATGGCAGGCTGCAAGATGCTGATCCGGATATGGTTTCTGATCGTGCTAAACAACGGGGGTATGATCAGCTTGGAACTCTTGGTGCCGGTAACCATTTTGTTGAAATTGACAGGGTTGAGGAAATCTATGATGACCATGCTGCTGAAGCATTTGGTATCTTTGAGGATCAGCTTGTCATCTTTGTTCATACCGGATCAAGGGGGCTGGGCCATCAGGTGGCAACAGACTACCTGAAATTATTTGTCTCGAAATTGGCTAAATTCGGTTTTAAGCTTCCTGATCGTGAACTTGCATGCGCTCCGTATCACTCAAAGGAAGGCCAGGATTACTTTCATGCAATGGCAGCCTCTGCAAACTATGCCTGGTGTAACAGGCAGGTGATTACATGGGAAGTTCGGAAGGCAATAGAGAACACACTCAAAATTTCATCCGACAGGGTCCGGCTGCTCTATGATGTGGCTCACAATATTGCCAAACTTGAGACACATGATATAGACGGGGTTAAAAAGAAACTGATTGTTCATCGAAAGGGGGCAACGAGGGCATTCGGGCCGGGAAGCAGTGAGATACCAAAGGCTTATCTACAAACAGGACAACCAGTATTGATTCCGGGAAGCATGGGAACCTGTTCCTACCTGCTTGCGGGGACAGAGTCGGGAATGAAAATGGCATTCGGATCAACTTGCCATGGTGCTGGGAGAAGGTTGTCGAGAACTGCTGCAAAAAAAGAAGTGAATGCCCCCAAACTGAAACAGGAACTGGAGTTGCAGGGTATTTCGGTCGAATCGGGATCTTTTGCCGGACTTGCTGAAGAAGCCCCTGTCGCCTACAAGGATGTAGACATGGTGGTAGAAACCGTTCATGAATCCGGCCTTGCATCAAAAGTGGCAAAGGTGAAACCGGTTGGGGTGATTAAAGGATGAACGACCTAAATAACGTAAGTTCGACATAAGAATTTGTTAAAGAGTGTCCTCCTTCAAAGGGGGATTTTTAGAACCTTCATTTTTATCTCGAACTGACGTTAAATAAAAATTACAATCACAGTAATATT
>SLKH01000205.1 GCA_007134665.1 Balneolaceae bacterium | reverse complement strand
AGATTATGAAGTGATTTGGATACGATTTTGTAACCGCCAGCCCTGAATTCAGAAAAAAGGATCGTATTATCTTGTGTGAATGGCTGAAATGCCCCGCCGGTTACATTGGTAATTTTTTCAATCTGATTAGTTTCAAGGTCCATTCGGTAAATATTGAAAATGCCATCAGGATCAGCAGAGAAATAGATAAACCGGTTATCCGAATCGATAAAAGGATCGCGATAGTCGGTATGTGTACTTGCAAGTAAATCTTCAGAAAGCTGGTTTGCGATATCAAATGTCCTGATCCTGCGGTGACCGAGATCAGCCTTCACATAATATAATTTTGATCCTTCAGGATTCCATACCGGAGTATAAAGTGTCTCACCAGACTGGTAATCCGTTAATTGTAATAATTCACGATTCTCCTGATTGAACATAACCAGGTTTTGAGTGCCGCGATCAAGCTGAATTGCCGCAATTTTATCTGAACCGGGATGCCATGCCGGATCCTGGATACGTAATCCGTTCGTTAATTGGTCACTCTCTTTACGGAAAATATCATAGATGTAGAGGTCGCGATAGGATTCACCATATCGGTTTCTTTCAGCTTTGCTGTACACAATCCGGGAGCCATCTGGTGAAAATGAAAACTGTGTGCTGATAAAATCCAGAGTTGGATTTGATGAGAGCCCGTGTTTTTGGGCATATTCCTGATCTTCTGAAAAAAACTCAGTTCCGGAAATCGGATCAATCACTACATATGAATCAATGCGCAAATCCTTCAGATATAGAGCAGTTCGTGCATAATCGCGACCACGATTCGACAGGTAAGCGATGTAATTACCATCATTGGATAACTGAGGAAAAAAGTTCAGGTATCCATTTTCTTCCATCACATTATGGCCGGAGATAATCATTCCGGCAACTGCCTGATCATAAAAATTTCTTTGGTGATTCAGCCAGTCCTCAAAAAGCCTGGTTCCATGAATACCGGTTGTATGTTCAAGGGCATTATCAAATCTTGAAAAACCCTCAGATGAAGATTCAGAGACCCGTTTGAGGATCTCTTCCCCAAAACGATTGACGAGATAAATGGTAAATGAAAAGCCCTGGTTATAGACTTTTTCTCTTTCAAAGCTCGACTTGGACGAAAATGTATTCATCTGGGTGAGATCGAGCTGAGTGTTTTCAAGAATCGAAGTTCTCAGGATCATATCCCGGTGGCTGTCCCAGTAATCATAACCCAGTCCGGTACGTTGGTACTGTGCAGATCCTTCTGCAAACCACGCCGGAATACTAACTGTTGCAAATGGGAGACTGGCTATTGAATTTGGAAAACCATAAAGTACATCCGGCCGCCTGACATCTTCGTACGATAACCATTGCAGATAGATCGCCGGGATACTCCGGGATCGCCGCATTGATTTTTGCAACTGAATAAGATGTGTAAATTCGTGTGTAATAACATTTCGCAGCCAGTTATGTGTGCCACGTAAAGGGGTATCAAGAGCCGGTATCCAGATTTCTATTTTATCGTCAAAGAAATAGGCAACGCCGTTTGAAATATCTTCGCGGTCACGTAAAATAATACTTACTTTTTTCCGGGGTTCAATGCCGTATAGACCGGTGACCGGCTGGTAGATTTCTTCGGCGATTCGTGATGTAACCTGTGCTGTTCTGCTATTTCCATCCTGATAGTGAACCAGGAAATGATCGCTTTCTATTGTAAACCAGTCCAGGTGATTATGCGGATAGCCGTACTGGTTCGGGCTTACTTGAGCATAAACTGCCTGAATATCCGTAAAAAGCAAAGTAATGATAGAAATTACAACCAGGGACTTTGTACAAATTTGAATTTTATTGATTGACTTCAAACAGTATGCGATAGCGATATGGAGAGAATCCCGTCTCATCGAACGATTCCGATTTTGATGATTTTCTGCTCTTCATTGCCATCTGCCCTGGCGGTGATTAGTGCAAAATATCCGCCACTTGCCCAGGTTGATGTATCTATTTCTATTTCTTCCGGTGCTCCGCCTGAAGTTTGGATTGATCGGTTATAGATTTGCCTGCCATTTAAGGTCGCAATTCGTATAGAAATTTCCCCTGGCCTGCTCATTTGATATCGAATTCGGGTTTCATCCGTTGCCGGGTTTGGCCAGTTATACGTTTCAGCCCGGTTTAACAGTCCAAAGGATCTGTCGGGTTCTACACCCTCATCGACCGAACCGGTAACTTTATTCCAGGAATGATTACCGTATTTTGAACCCCATCTGATATTCTGCATGTGAGGTATATGCCATTCCCTGAAATTCCCGGCTGGACTAATTGCGTAAAGTGTATTACCGGTTAGAAGCGGGTTGACAAGACTTCGGTTATGTTCGGTAAGACTGCCAACCAGCAGTGGGAAAGGATCCATGGATTGGCCCCTGTTGGTATATGCATAGATATACATGGAGTGGGTATCATACCCTGCAATGATCACTTCAGGGTTACCATCGGCATTCAGGTCCGCAATCAGAGGAGTTCCTGTAAAAGTTATCCCGTTTGGTGGCAGGATCGGAAAATAATCGGTTATAGCTCCATTAGTGTTAACCGATTCAAGAATACCTGTTTCCGGATCGGTATAAATAATATCGAGAAATCCGTCACGATTAATATCTGCCAGCGCCGGCCAGTCGAGTGCCTGGCGATCAACCAGCAAAACTCTCTCATGTTCTTCACCAGCCTGTTGAAGATAAATACGGTTGTTTCCAAAGATCATCAGTCCATAACTACCGGGTGCTGTTTTTACAAGCGACAGGTAATGGCGATGGTTTTCATTCACTTCAGAAAATGGTGAGTTGAAATTTATATCACCTGATGGCGAGTTGAATCGGATCATCGATCCGCTAAGTTCTGCAATTCTGCCATTCAACTCTGCTGTTTGCTGAATTGGAGAGCTGAAATTTTCAGTCACAGATCCATCAACCCCAAATATCCGGAGTGTTGAATGATCAGGCTCTATCTTTGACCCATCACCGGAGCTCAACAAACCAGGGAAAGCAGGTACTTCTGTTCTCCAGAGCTCATCAAATTGAACTTCACTTTCGTTCCACTGATAAGCCGATACGGATTGTTGATCTGAATCATTTACTTCTGATAAAATTACAGAATCTGATAGTAAAGGTACCCGGAAAGTTCCGGATGATATTGTGTGGATTGACCAATCCTGTTCCATAAACCTGAGTGCCAGGAAAGAGTTCTGTTCCGGGACGAAAATAAAAGGAATATTATTATAAAGTCGTTTGGACAAGCCGTAAGGGTAGAGGTGCAACAGGCTGTGGTTTGAAGGTGTATTAAAATAGCCTTCCAGATTCAGATTTCTGTTTTCACTGATGTCAAGATTATCGTCAATAACCGGCCGCAAGCGAACAGATGCGACTGGAAGATTGTCTGAGAAGTCATATAACTCGAAAAATGATGTGGCTCCCTGGTTGCTCCGGTTTGAAGGGGTTGTGTCAGGGCCGAACCGGTTTTCATACAGGCTGATGCTTCCCATCTGACTCGTTACCGTTGCATTATTCCCGGCCCACCAGAAATCAAATGCCCATCCATTCGGATTATTATCAGTCAAACCGATTGATGTTGGCCTTCCAATGTCCTGTGCGCCATCGGCTTCTTTTAGTTCAACCCCTCTGCGATCGGGATTGGCATTCACCCTGTTATCATGTATTGTCTGTCTGATTACCGATTCATCAATATGCCAGATCAGAATTCCTCCATTCAATTCGCGATGCTTTTCTTCGTCGTATCCACCTGGCAGTGCCCAATCATAATTGCTGACATCAATAATAACACCCGGTTCCAAAAACTGATCAAACTCCCGGTTATCAACAGAGAAATCGGTATCCTGATTTGTGTACATCTGTTGTATCTCTGTCCCTTCAGATGTTCGGATTGTGATCGTTATACCATCACCCATTGGATCTCTGTGACGATTTTCGAGCAGAAAATACTCATCTGGTGAGAGTTCTATTTTCGCAATCGATTCAGGATTTCTGAGTGATTGCGCAGGTAAATCAATGGTCATACTTT
>SLKH01000100.1 GCA_007134665.1 Balneolaceae bacterium | reverse complement strand
TTTGAGGTAATATCCTTGATTTGGTTCCAGTTGTAAATTTCGGGACCGGAAACAAAATACGTTTGTACACCCGGTGTCTGTTTTTGTTCTGCCAAAGACAGTGCCCGGATTAAATCAGCAACATATATCATCGAAATTTCAGGTTTTAACCCGTTACCTACAATAGGACAGATTCTTTTATTCATCAACTTGAAAAAAGTATAAATCTGATCTTCCCGCGGGCCATAGACCGCGGGTGGGCGTAAAATCGTGATGGAGAGTTCAGGTGTGTGGATTCGGTGTATCATCTCTTCCATTTCTTTCTTCGACTCCCCATACATACTGACCGGGTTCATTGGCGCCTCTTCGTCAAGAGGTGCGCCGGAACTGGGCCCTGCCGCCGCCAGGGAAGATAGTATAACTATTTTTTTAACACCCGATTTTCTGGCGATACGGATCAGATTTTCTGTTGCATCCACATTTGCTTTTTGAAATTCATCTTTTGTGGGGGCCTTTACAATGGCCGCAATATGAAACAGGGTATCAACCCCTTCAAGTGCATTCCGAAGCCTGGTGATTGTAAACAGGTCACCGTTAACTTTGGTATATTGTTTCCCTGTTAACCATTTTTCACGGTTTCTTACAAGACACCGAATTTCATCAAACCGGTTATTGTCAATTAAATCATCTACCAGGTGACTGCCGATAAATCCCGTTCCTCCGGTAACAAATGCTTTCATTTAATCCTTATATTCCCACGCTTGCTTGTGCATTAATTTAATCTATCAAAGTATCGAAGATACAAAGTTGAAAGTTGCATTTGAAAAAATATGAAACCCTTTAAGGTAGCTCTTTTTACCGGTAATTATAATCATATCCGGGATGGTGTTTCTCTGACCTTGAACCGGTTGGTTAAATTTCTTGAAGATGCGGGGATAGAAGTTTTGGTTTTCGGCCCAACAATCGATGAACCGGCTCTTGAGCATCAGGGCAGGCTAATAGCAGTACCTTCACTTTCAATCCCCGGCAGGCCTGAATATCGTATGAGTATTTCTTTGCCGAGGGATGCCCGGATTGAACTGGAACATTTTAACCCCGATATTGTACACATTGCAACTCCCGATATTCTTGGCTTTAAAGCGCTGAAATGGGCAAGAAGAAATGAGAAGACGATCGTGGCATCCTATCATACACATTTTCCAAGTTACCTCAAGTATTACAAACTTCAGTTTCTTGAATTCGCAGGTTGGAAATATCTGAAATGGTTTTACAGTTATTGTGAGCAGGTTTTTGTGCCATCACCATCCATGATTGAAACTTTAAAAAACAATGGCATCGTCGGTGATCTGAGGATATGGGCCCGGGGTGTTGATACTTCTCTGTTTTCACCTGATAAAAGGGATGAAACCTGGAGAGAGAAATACGGATTCCAACAATCTGATATCATCGTTACATTTGTATCCCGTCTGGTCTGGGAAAAGAACCTGAAACTCTATGCAGATACGGTTAAAGCAGTAGCAGGTAAAAATCCGGATGTAAAATCTCTCGTGGTAGGCGACGGGCCTGCAATGGATGGTTTACGCGCAATGTTACCTGATGCGGTCTATACCGGATTCCTTACAGGAGATGAACTTGCAGCAGCATACGCAAGCAGCGACATTTTTTTATTTCCATCAGATACGGAAACATTCGGCAATGTCACATTGGAAGCGATGACCTGTGGTTTGCCTTGTATTGTTGCAGACGCCATTGGAAGTAAATCACTGGTGGATAATGGTGAGAACGGATACCTTGTTCCTGTAAATCAACCCGAAAAATTTGCAGATGCCCTGCAGAAACTTGCAACCAGTGAAGAACTTCGTAAAAAAATGAGTATTAAATCACTTGAAAAATCCAGCTTATACAGCTGGGATCAAATAAACCGGCAGTTACTCACATATTATACAGAAGTATTGAACCGTAATTCCGGGCATCTTTGAATAAATTAAAAGTCTTATATATATCCCATTCGCACCCTCCGAAAGACCAGCCTCTTGAAAGTGTTGGAGGGATGCAAAATGTCAGTATGCAGCTGGTTGATGCCCTGAAAAAAAATGAACAGGTGGAGCTGGAGACCATTATTCAGCGTGCACCATGGGAGGGGATCGGATTTGCAACTACAGGTTTCCTGTTCAGGCTCCTGTTTCTGATTCCCAAAGCAATCAGAGAGTTTAACCCTGATGTTATTTTGTTTTCGTCAATGGTTACTGCCGGTGTTATACCCTTTCTTGGAAACAGGATAAAAGTTCCGATGGTAACCATAAATCATGGCCAGGATGTAACATTGCCATTCTGGATTTATCAAAAATATCTGCCAACTGTTTTTAAAAAGTTGAGTGGTGTCATTTCAGTCTCCAAAGCCACACGGGGGGCGTGTATTGAGAGAGGCATGGACCCGGAAAAGGGAGTTGTGTTACCGAACGGGCTGGACCGGCGAAAAGCGCGAAACCTGCCTGATAAACTTACGGCTAAGGCAGAATTAAAAGAAATTTTTGGGGTAAATTTTAACAGTGAAAAATATTTACTGCTGACAGTGGGCCGTCAGGTGAAACGAAAAGGGCATGCCTGGTTTATCAGGGAAGTGCTGCCGCTGCTCACGCAACCGGTGATTTATCTGGTGGTGGGCGACGGGCCGGAATTTGAAAATATTAAACATGAAACTGAGTTATCAGATTTTAAAGAGTCGATCATTCTGGCCGGAAGGCAACCTGAAGAAGTTCTGAATTTAGCCTATGCAGGTGCTGATCTGTTTGTGATGCCAAATATTCCTGTTGACGGTGATATGGAAGGTTTTGGGATTGTTTTACTTGAAGCTAATCAAAACGGTTTGCCGGCTGTTGCATCCGACCTCGAAGGGATAAGGGATGTAATTCAGCAAGGTGTTAACGGTTATCGTGTAGACCACAGCAATCCCAGGATCTTCGCACAGAAAGTTGATGAAGTACTTGAAAATGAGCTTGAAAAATTATCCGATTCATCAAAAAAATATGTACTGAACCAATTCAGCTGGGATACGGTTGTAGATCAATATGTGAACTTTTTGAAGAAAGTTTCGTTTGCGAGTGAATGATTAGCCAAGACGTCCTTTCTTAATTTGATGAAACGTTAAATGTGGCTATATTTAAAGGTTTAATTACAATGATCAAGCCGTTTATAATGGGCGAATCCAGACCCGATTTAAAAAAAACAGATATTTTCGATAAGGCCTATAAGTTTACAAAGGCAGATGAGGTGAAAGGAATGGGATTGTATCCCTATTTTAAACCTCTGCAAGCAACAGATGGGACGATTGTAAAAATTGAAGGCCGTGATGTTATCATGGCTGGTTCCAACAACTACCTCGGACTAACCAATGACCCGAGAACAATAAAAGCAGCACAGGAAGTCATAGGAACCTATGGCACCGGATGTACCGGTTCCAGGTACCTGAATGGTACACTTGATCTGCACCTCGAACTTGAAGAAAAACTTGCTGACTTTCTGAATAAGGAAGCTTGTGTTCTCTTCAGTACCGGTTACCAGACAAACGAAGGCTCTATCCAGACCATTGCGGGAAGAAATGATATTATCTTCTCAGATAAGGATAACCATGCATGTATTGTTATGGGAACCCAGCTTTCAAATGCAAAAACAGCTCGTTATCGCCACAATGACATCGAGCACCTCAGGAAACTGCTCGAAAAAGCTGATCCTGAAGCTGGAAAAATTATTGTCAGTGACGGTGTATTTTCCATGTCTGGTATGATTGCCAAAGTGCCTGAACTCGTGAGCCTTGCAAAAGAATTTGGAGCCCGGCTCTATCTTGATGATGCACATGCCATAGGTGTGATCGGTGATGGCGGGCGTGGTTCTGCTTCTGTGTTTGGGTTGCTTGATGAAGTTGATCTCGTTACCGGAACATTTTCAAAATCATTTGCTTCTCTTGGCGGATTCGTTGTTGGTGAACGATCTGTGATTGAGTATATCAGGCATAATTCACCGGCACACATTTTCAGTGCAAGTATGCCGCCGGCCAATGTGGCAACCGTATTAAAAGCCCTTGAAATACTGAAGGAAGAAACCTGGAGGCTCGATCGGCTTGAAGAGATTTCCGATTTTATGAGAAAAGAACTCAGAGAGCTCGGTTTTAATGTCTGGACAAGTCAGACCCCGATCATCCCGGTTGTCATCGGTGATATGATGGATTGCTTTCAATTCTGGAAGAGCCTGTTTGAAGAAGGCGTTTATGTGAATGCTGTCGTTCCGCCGGCTGTACCCAGAAACCAGGCACTTGTCCGGACAAGCTATATGGCAACTCATACGGATGAGCACCTCGAGAAAGTACTCAATGCATTCAGGAAAGTTGGAATCAAACACGGTATTATAGACAGAAACGGTCACTCGCTGATTGAGAACTGATTTTGGAAGGAATGCCCAAAACCACAGGTGTTACTTTTATATCCTCTGATTCTGAGAGGAAGGAGTTTCTTTATTTTCCATATAATCACTACAAAGATGATGCCTACTGGGTGGCACCACTTTTGATCGAGCAGAAAAAACTGCTCAGCAAAGAGAAAAATCCATTTTATAAAAATGCCGAGGCTGCTTTTTTCATTGCAGAAGAAGACGGGAAACCGGCCGGGCGAATTGCTGCGATAATCGATCACCGGTATAACAAGCATCATGGTGCCAAAACCGGTTTTTTTGGATTTTATGAGTCAAATAATTCGCAGGCAGTAACTAATCTTCTTTTCAGAGTTGCTGAAGACTGGTTGCGTGAGAGGGGGATGTCAGATCTGCTTGGGCCTGCAAATCCAAGTATGATGGATGAAATCGGGATTCTTGTAGATGGTTTTGAGGAGTATCCTTATCTGATGATGCCTTACCATAAATCGTATTATAACCAACTGCTAACAGGTGCCGGCCTGGAAAAGGAGACAGATCTGTATGCTTATGAAGTTGATCAGAATACTGTAAACAGGCAGCGTATGCAGAGAGCAGTCGAAATTGTGACACGGAGAGTGCCAGGCCTGCACATCAGGGAGATCAATTTAAGAAAAATGAAGAGAGAGCTGAAAATCATTCAGCATATTTTCAATGAAGCCTGGAAAAACAACTGGGGGTTTATTCCGCTGAGTTTTGAAGAGCTTGAAGTGTTAGGCAAAGACCTGAAAAAAATTGTGAACCCCAGGTTTGCACATGTAGCAGAAGTTAATGGTGAACCGGTTGCTTTTTCGGTTGCGCTTCCGGATTATAACCAGGTTTTCAGGAAAATGAACGGAAAACTGTTTCCTGTTGGTATTTTCAAACTACTCTATCACAAAAGAAATATTAACAGGATCAGAACAGCATTGATGGGAGTACTTCCCGGTTACAGAGGCAAGGGCATTGATGCATTGCTGCACCAGAAATCGATTGACAACGGGTTGCAGTTCGGGTTTGATGCCTCAGAGCTCAGCTGGATTCTTGAAACAAATACCGAAATGATCCGTGTGGCTGAAAAAATTGGCGGAAAACGTACCAAAACATACCGGATGTATCGAAAAGATCTCTGACCTCTTAGCTCTCCCATTTGCTCTCCCATTTGCTCTCCCATTTGCTCTCCCAAATTCATAACATGCCGGCATATTTGAAACCGTTTCGATGACCTGCCATTCCTCCATTATTCTCTAAAATTCTGTACATTGCATTTCTGAACATTACTACTGAAAAGGTATAACTGAATTACTATGAGTGACTATCGCATCGAAAAAGATTCTATGGGTGAAGTAAAAGTGCCTGTAAACGCATATTACGGAGCACAAACACAACGTGCTTTTGATAACTTTCCTATCAGTGGCATTGTATTTGGCAGAGAGTTTATAAAAGCTATTGGCCTCGTTAAGCAGACAGCAGCAATGGTTAACTATGAGCTCGGGCTGCTTGATAAAAACGTAATGCAAGCGATATCAGAAGCCGCACAGGAAGTTATTGACGGGAAGCTGGATGATCAGTTCATTGTGGATATCTTTCAAACCGGATCCGGCACATCTACAAATATGAATGCCAATGAGGTGATTGCCAGAAAAGCCAATGAATTAAAAGAAATTACGAGTATTGACATTCATCCAAATGACCATGTGAATTTTGGTCAGAGTTCAAATGATGTTATTCCTACTGCCATACGTGTGGCAGCAGTATTGTCAGCCGATGAAAACCTGATTCCATCCCTTGAACACCTTCAAGCTGTGCTTCTGAAGAAAGGCTCTGAAATGTCGGATATCGTTAAGACGGGCAGAACCCACCTGATGGACGCAATGCCTGTAACACTTGAACAAGAATTCAGCGGCTATGCACGTCAGGTTGAACTGGGTATTCAGAGAATTGAATCAGCCCTGATCAGTATGTATGAGCTCCCGCAGGGCGGTACAGCCGTTGGAACCGGCATCAATACGGATAAAAAGTTTGGAAAACGCTTTGCTGAAATGCTTGCTGAAAAGACAGGTCATGAATTTATCGAAGCCGATAATCATTTTGAAGCACAGGCAACAGTGGATGCACCAGTAGAATTGAGTGGGCAACTGAAGACGGTTGCAGTTAGTTTGATGAAAATTGGCAACGACCTGCGATGGATGAATTCAGGGCCCAATAGCGGGATTGGTGAAATACAACTTGAAGCTCTTCAGCCAGGTTCATCAATCATGCCCGGAAAGGTAAATCCGGTAATTGAAGAGTCGTTGACAATGGTCTGTGCCCAGGTAATTGGAAATGATTCGACGATTACAATAGCAGGGCAGTCAGGGAATTTCGAATTAAATGTGATGTTACCGGTGGTAGCTCATAACCTGCTTCAGTCAATTAAAATTCTTGGTAATGCTGCAAGAAATGAAGCGGACAGGTCTGTCAAAAATTTCACAGTACGAGAAGATGTAATCAGGCAAATGGTCGGCAAAAATCCGATCCTGGTTACGGCCCTGAACCCGCTAATCGGTTATGATAAAGCTGCAAAAATTGCTAAGAAAGCATTTGCCGAAAACAGAGCTGTAATGGAAGTTGCCCTGGAAATGACAGATTTATCGGAAGAAGAGCTTTCACATGCACTGAATCCGATTAATATGACGAAAGGTGGATTTACTGAGTAATTTAGGGTTGCAGATCACCACTTTGATTTTGTAAATAGAGAGTGATACTGTTATAATTAGCGCGCCCTGTACCATCTCTATTTTTATTAATTGTGATAATGATAAATCAGTAAATATGGGTAATTCAGAAGTGACAAAAACGGTTCAGTACTCCGAAAAGAAAATCAGGGAGATTCTTGATGATTATCGGATGGTACGGATTAGCCGTGAAATGTCACTTCTTGGAAGACGCGAAGTTCTGACTGGTAAAGCCAAATTTGGTATATTCGGTGATGGTAAAGAGCTACCTCAAATTGCCATGGCCAAACAGTTTCAGAAAGGTGATTTTCGGTCCGGATATTACAGGGATCAAACCTTTATGATGGCCATCGGTGAACTGACTCCGGAGGAGTTTTTTTGCACAACTGTATGCTCATCCGGATACAAAAGCTGAACCGAATTCGGGTGGTAGACAGATGAATGCACATTTCGCCACCCGGTTGCTTGACGAAAATGGTAACTGGAAGCCCCAGACCAGGATGAAAAATTCCTCGGCTGATATGTCACCTACTGCAAGTCAGATGGGGCGGCTGCTCGGGCTTGCGCATGCTTCCAAAGTTTACAGGCATCATGATGGACTGCAGAGTCGTTCTGACTTCTCGCGCCAGGGTAATGAAGTTGCTTTCGGAACAATAGGAGATGCCAGTACTTCAGAAGGAATTTTCTGGGAAACCCTGAATGCAGCCGGTGTAATGCAGGTGCCGATGGTTGTTTCCGTCTGGGACGATGGTTACGGAATATCCGTATCCAAAAAGTATCAGACAACCAAGGGGAGCATATCAAAACTGCTAAGAGGATTTCAGCGAACTAAAAAAGAATCGGGACTTGAAATTGTTAATGTGAAAGGATGGGATTATGAATCCCTTCACGATGTGTATGCTGAAGCCGTTGAACTTGCAAGATCGGAACATATACCTGTTATTATCCATGTGGAAGAAGTGACACAGCCGCAAGGCCATTCAACGTCAGGGTCTCATGAAAGATATAAATCGGAAGAACGTCTGCAGTGGGAGGAAGAATACTGTTGTTTACGGCAGATGAAAGAATGGATGATCAACGAGGAAATCGCAACACATGCAGAGCTTGACAGCATTGATGAGGAAGCAAGGAATCTTGTATTAAATGCCAAAAGGGCTGCCTGGAATGCTTTTCAGGAACCTATCATACATGAAAAAAATGAAATTTTAGAATTACTGAAGTCCCTGAATAACGATATTCCTGATCCTGCTTTGGCAGAAGTTATCAGAAAACTGAAATCCAAATCAAGCCCGGTACGTAAAGATGTGATGTCGGCAGCACGCACTGCTGTAAGGGTGACTGCGGGAACTGAATCGGAATCAAAAAACCAACTGATATCCTGGATGGAGCAGGCAAGGGAACTAAATTACCAGAGATTTAACTCCAATCTGGTAAGTGAAACACGGCATACTCCGCTGCGCATAAAAGAAATATTACCTGAATATCCTGAGGAACCTAAACAGGTAGATGGACGTGTAATCCTGAGAGACAATTTTGACAAGTTATTTGACAAGTATCCCGAACTATTGACATTTGGAGAGGATACCGGCAAACTTGGTGATGTCAACCTGGGCCTTGAAGGGATGCAGGATAAATATGGTGAACTTCGGGTAGCTGATACAGGCATCAGGGAAGCAACGATATTGGGGCAGGGTATCGGGCTGGCATTGAGAGGATTGAGGCCAATCGCTGAAATTCAATATCTCGACTACTTGCTCTACTGTTTTCAGGGGATGAGTGATGATCTTGCAAGCCTGAGGTACAGAACGGCAGGAGGACAAGCCTCCCCGGTAATCATTCGAACCAGGGGACACAGGCTTGAAGGGATCTGGCATTCCGGCTCACCGATGGGAATGATCATTCATGGTATTCGTGGTATTCATGTTTGTGTACCCAGAAATCTCACCGATGCAGCCGGATTTTATAATACTTTACTGCAAGGCGATGATCCCGCACTGGTAGTTGAACCTTTAAATATGTACCGGTTGAAAGAGAAGCTTCCATCCAATCTCGGGGAATTTACAACGCCTCTCGGAATTCCGAATATTATACATGAGGGTGATGATATAACTGTTGTTTCATATGGTGCGACTCTGAATCTCGTTGAATCCGTACTCCCTGAATTTGATAAAACGGGGATCTCAGTTGAGCTGATCGATGTGAGAACACTGCTGCCTTTTGACCGGGATCAAATGATCGTTGAATCACTGAAAAAAACAAACAGAATTCTGTTCGTTGATGAAGATGTTCCCGGTGGAGCAACCGCTTTTATGATGCAGCAGGTAATTGAAGAACAGGAAGGATTTTACTTTCTCGATCAACCTGCCAGGTGCCTTACAGCAAAACCTCACCGGCCCCCATTTGGCAGTGACGGCGACTACTTTTCAAAACCGAGCTCAGATGATATATTTGAAGCGGTATACAAGATGATCCATGAATCTGATCCGGGGAAATACCCTTCACTTGGGATATAACCGGAGCTGCATGCAGAAGGCTCTACATAATCTATTAGTGCAAAATTCCTCATTTCGATGATAAAATCCGGATCTGATGGAATTTCAACTCATACCTTTGTGTTTTCCCGACAAGCGTGGCGGGATCGGCACCGAACGCTTTCGGTGCAAAAAAGGTCTACCGACTTTTTTGGTTAAATACAATTTATTAATCGAACACAGGCGATTAGAATATCATCCAGTCAACAAAAATAAATATCCAGACAAGAGGAAGATATACAAAAGAAGAAAACATCAGTGATCTTGCCGTCGGGATGTCACGTTTAATTACAAATCGGATTCCGTAATATAGAAATGCTATCGTAGTCAACAGGGCACCGGAAAGGTAGAAAAAACCTACCAGTTCCATGACATAGAGCTTGTACACGGTTGGTACCAAAATCAAAATCGGCAGAATAATCCAGACAGAGGTAATGATTCCGTTTGTGTCATTTTTTGGAAGCATCTTGAATCCGGCATGCTCGTAATCTTTCCTGCAAACCCAGGCAATTGACATTACATGTGGTATTTGCCAGCAAAAAACAATCCCGAACAGAATCCACATACCGTGTTCAAATAAGGTGCCGGTTGCCGCTGCCCAGCCTCCAACTACCGGAAGGGCACCGGGAATGGAACCGACAAAGACGTTCAATGCAGAAATTCTTTTTAACGGTGTATAAGCCCAGAGATATATTACTGTCGTTGCAAGCGATACAAGCCCGGCTACGATATTCACTACGAAGAGCAGGTAAGCAAGCCCGAGCATAATCAGGGTGATGGAAAAAATAAATCCATGTCGGGGTTCAATCCTGCTGTCAGGGAGCGGGCGTTTACTTGTCCGGCGCATCAGGCCATCAACACCACGCTCCATAAACATATTGTGAGCAGCAGTACCGGCAGCAATCAGGTAAGTACCAAAAATTGCATGTGCCATCAGGGCATAATTAACCTGTCCGGCTGAACCCATGATGAAACCAACGAGCATGCTGGCTACTACAGTAAATGTAATACCAGGTTTGGTCAGCTCATAATAGTCACTCAGAGTAGCCAGTAAATGGCGAATACTTGCAGTTTGTGTGATCACGAACCCGATTTAAAGTCTCGTTTATTTCGCTAATCAAGGTAACTAATTTTAATTTGAAATGTTACCTTTATACCCCCTTCAAATTGCGGGTGTAAATTGCCACCCCGAGGGATGCTATGGGTAATATGAAATGGCCAAATGAATTTTATATGAATTTAAACAGATATCAGCTACTGGCAGTAACTACGGTCATTGCTACGATTGTGCTCATTTTTGTTGGAGGGCTCGTCCGTGCATCAGGTGCGGGCCTGGGGTGCCCCGATTGGCCCAAGTGTTTTGGCATGTGGATCCCGCCAACTTCTGCCGAAGCATTGCCGCCCGGTTTTAATCCTGAAGAGTTTAATCCGCTGCATACATGGCTGGAATATGTAAACCGCCTTGTTGGGGTTCTGATCGGGTTTTTAATTACATTAACGTTTGTATTTTCCTGGAAATACAGGAATACAGACCCGGTAATTACGGCCAGTGCCGGTGTTGCTTTTATTTTAGTGCTGTTTCAGGGCTGGCTTGGAGGGCAGGTCGTACAGTCGGGTTTAAGTGCCGGACTTATCACTCTACATATGGTTATGGCGATGATTATTGTAAATGTATTGTTATTTACAGCATTCAGGTCTTCAAGTCGTCAGCTCGACATCCAATTATCCGGAACATTAAAAACACGGCTGATGAGCATTGGCGTAATCATGCTGGTATTGATACTGATTCAGATGATTATAGGTACCCAGGTGAGAGAAATGATTGATGTGATCAAAAATGTACCGGAGCCTCCTCCACGGTCTGCCTGGATCGGGATGCTCGAAAGCTGGATGTATCCGGTGCACAGAAGTTTCTCATGGGTTGTGGTAGCTGTTACGGCCTGGTTTTGGTGGGTGAACAGGAAGAATAATGTAACCCGGTCACTCAGAGTATTAAGCAATATTGTTGTCAAACTTGTATTGCTGCAGATTTTACTCGGTGTTGGACTGGAATGGCTGGATATGCCTGGTGTACTGCAGGTGCTGCACCTGGTTGGCGTAGCACTGCTGATCTGTTCTGTTTTTCTGTATATTTTGATGGTTGGCTTTTCCAGGACAAAGAAAGAGAATCCGGAGGTGGCTTAATGTATTTCATTCAGGATATATTGCCATTTTAACTTCGTCTTGCTGGGTCCCGAAAAAGAAATACCCGTACCCTTGGTAACCTCGTACCGTGTCATTCCGAGCCAGTAATTTTGCCCAACCGCGGGGCAACACTATTGAATGGGTGACAGGATGGGGTATATATCGATGGTGAACCGCCATTAAGCCATTTTCATCATCATTGAACCCCTTTCATAGAACGTACCGCTGCCCCTCGTTAAATTTTATTGCCGCATCCGGGTTGGCAGCCTCGGGGCGGGTGATGTGCGTCATCGTCAATCCCCGGGCTGCACCGCCTGGGGCGGCTTACCCGGGGCTGTGATCTTATGTCCTTTCAGGACGGGATATCAGCCTATCACGGAGAAAGTTGCCATACATGCTAATCTTGGGTAATCAATCGATGTACAACAGTTCAATGAGCATACATAACCAACAAAGTTGACAGAAAGGGGGTAGACAACGCGGGTGAACGGCCATCAACCATGTTCGAATACCGCTCGTCAGGCAAAGTGGGGGTAGGGCGGTAACGAACCGCTCTAAGCGGTAAAGAATCAGAGTGTTTTCGACAACTTATTTAAAAACATACGGATTTCCTGTAAATCTCTTTTGACATCTGCCGGGATCTCTTTATCGTTCGAAGAAGGAGCCGGATTTTCATTTAATACTTTTTTAGCACCCGCAGTGCTGTATTTCTTTTTTTGAATTAACTCCTTTAGCTGAAGAATGAGAGTGATATCCTGTTCTTTGTATGTCCGGTTTCCGGCCCGATTTTTTCTTGGACTTAATTCATCAAATATCGTTTCCCAATATCTCAGAACATGTGGTTCAATATCTGTTATTTCACTTACTTCACCAATTGAGTAATACAATTTTTTCATTGTGTCTAAAAATGTATTTTTCCGACCGTTATATTTGAATGCTCATATATCCTAAGAAATAATCTAATTTGCAAACTTTTGTCTGATACAGATTTACATCTAAAAGACTCCGGGCCGGTTCATGAGGTTGAAATCTCTGTGGTAGTGCCACTACTTGATGAAAGCCAGTCACTGATTGAACTGGTTGATAATATCAAAAATGCCTTGTCTGAATTTTCATTTGAAGTGATACTTGTTGATGATGGATCTGAAGACAATTCCTGGGAAGTGATCAGGGAACTGAGATCGAAATATAGCTGGATCAAAGGGATTTCGTTGCAACGGAATTACGGGAAAAGTACAGCACTTCAGGCGGGTTTTGATATTGCCAGTGGCAGATATGTGGTCACTATGGACGCAGATCTTCAGGATGACCCGAATGAAATTCCGGATATGATCAGGATGCTGCAGGAGGGTAAAGACCTGGTGAGCGGGTGGAAAAAAAAGAGAAAAGACCCGATATCAAAAACGATACCTTCGAAATTTTTTAACATGGTAACAAGGTGGGTGACCGGAATAAAACTTCACGATTTTAATTGTGGATTAAAAGCGTATAAACGTGAAGTAATTGAAAAAATACATCTCTATGGTGAATTGCACCGGTATGTACCTTTACTGGCAAAGTGGGAGGGGTATGACAAGATCGGTGAGAAGGAAGTGCAACACCATTCAAGAAAGTACGGGAACACAAAATTCGGATGGTCGCGTTTTATGCACGGGTTTCTTGACCTGGTAACCCTTGTGTTTGTAAATAATTATATGAACAGGCCGATGCACTTTTTTGGTACTATCGGTGTACTGATTTTGGTTGCCGGAAGTGTCATTAACCTGTACCTGGCATATATAAAAATTTTCCTGGGTGAATCACTCGCAAATCGTCCGCTTCTTTTCCTGGGAATCATGCTGGTTGTGATCGGTGTCCAGTTCTTCTCTATCGGGTTTCTGGGTGATATGATCAATAAAGGCCAGGTAGAAACCCGGGACCCGAACATTAGAGACCGGATTTAACCTATGGGTACAATTTCTTATGATCCGATCAAGAACCGATTAGCCGGATTCATCCGCAATTCAAATGTACTCAGGAGAATTTTTTATTTCCTGCTGGATCTACTTTTTCTTCGAAGCTGGCATTTACGGCGAATTTTGAAGAGGGAAGGTGATAAACTGGATCAAAAAGGAAAATGGAAGTTACTGGATGCAGGTAGTGGTTTTGGCCAGTATGACCGGTTTCTGCTCAACAGGTTTAAAAACCTGGAAATTCTGGCAATAGATGTGAAAGATGATTATCTGGAAGATTGCAGGCACTATTTTCAAAAAGAAATAGAGGAGGGCAGGATTGAGTTTAAGAGGGCAGACCTGTTGACACTCGATATCCCTCAAGAGTTTGATTTTATTATTTGTATTGATGTACTCGAACATATTGAAGAAGATCAAAAAGTGATTCAAAATCTTGCTGATTCGCTTAAAAAGGGCGGGCAGTTACTGATGCACTCTCCCTCACATTTTTCAGAAGAAGATGCAGATGAAGGGGAAAGCTTCGTCGGGGAACATGCAAGGGCCGGATATTCCAAACGTGACATATCAAAAAAATATCAGGCAGCAGGTGTTACACCGGTAAATGTACACTATACGTATGGTATTTACGGGCATCTGGCCTGGATGACACTGATCAAATACCCCATGATACTTCTGAATAAATCCGGAATTGCAGGGGTATTACTTCTATTGGTTTATTATCCAATTGTACTGCTGCCTTGCCTTCTTTTAAACCTGGCTGACCTCTTCACCAGGAATGTAAAAGGAAACGGAGTCTATGCTCTCGGAGTCCGATAAGCATTATACTTCCGGGTAGGATTGAGGTTAAGGTTGAGGGAAACCTGCAAGAGTGCGTAGCTCCTTGCAGAGTTGACCGGGAGAGTTCTACAATCTGAAGAATCCGGGATGATCGCTCTAATCATTAAAGTGATTTGAAGCTGTCTTATTATTGTCGATATGTTATAACGTAATCCATCACTCCATCCTCAATTTCCACATACTGTGTTGTGCCATCAAACCAGTTAACTTCAATTCCCTCGGGAATAGTGGTAGCGCCCAATACCTGTGTAAAACTGTTTTGCGACCAGTATCCGGAACCGGACTG
>SLKH01000198.1 GCA_007134665.1 Balneolaceae bacterium | reverse complement strand
TGTTTTCTGACCCTGTTATAACTAATCAGATGCCTTAAATAAGCAGGTGAAATCTGGCTAATAAACCCATCCAGAAATTTACGCCTTTCAGCCGGGCCATCATATGTCAGTTTTTGATCTTCAGGGCTTAGTACAACCACCGGAACCATTCCGATCAGATCTGACAACCGGTCGAGCGGGCTGTCATTGATAAAAATCCGTTTCCCTTCCCCCCTTGAATAGGAACATCCGACTTTAAAACTTGACCGGATCTCTCCTTCGAAATCCCCTTCGATCATAAAAAATTTTTCGCCCTCCGATACAACATATTGGTCGCTCGGGGAAACAAAACTTCTTGTCATACAAAGATAGTGGATCGCATCTATCAGATTTGTTTTCCCTGAACCATTCGGGCCTGTAATCACATTCAATCGCGGTGCCCATGCCACACTTTTTTTCGTGTGATTTCGAAAATTGGTTAAGGACAAATGTGTGATGCGCATAGTTGACGAGAGTTGCCAGTTCTATTTTTTTTGGGTTGAATTGACCTTCATGACGTTGAATGCATCACACAGATAAGGAAAAAGTCAGTATCCGGCAGCATGTGCATGCTTTATACGGATACTGACAAGGAATATAATGTATCAAATACCAAACACATCTTTACCAAGAAAGAGTGCGTTATCACCCAGCTCTTCTTCAATACGGAGTAACTGATTATACTTGGCAATTCTGTCTGTACGGCTCATCGATCCGGTTTTAATCTGACCGGCATTGGTGGCCACTGTCAAATCAGCAATTGTCGTATCTTCAGTTTCACCCGACCTGTGTGAAATGACTGCGGTATACTCGTTTTTATGAGCCATTTCAATCGCATCCAGAGTTTCTGTCAGGGTACCTATCTGGTTTACCTTGATCAGAATAGAGTTTGCAATACCTTCCCTGATTCCTTTTGCCAGGCGTGTTGTGTTTGTAACAAAGAGATCATCTCCAACTATCTGTACTTTTTGGCCAATTGCGTCGGTCAGTTTTTTCCAGCCATTCCAGTCATCTTCCTGCATACCATCTTCAATAGAAATGATCGGGTACTTATCTGCCCATTTTGACCAGTAATCAACCATATCATCG
The DNA here is from genome assembly GCA_007134665.1 of Balneolaceae bacterium. Taxonomy (GTDB): domain Bacteria; phylum Bacteroidota; class Rhodothermia; order Balneolales; family Balneolaceae; genus SKRC01. The sequence continues at coordinate 2,968 of SLKH01000198.1, read as the reverse complement.
GCATCATACTTGCTGCCGTCACTCCACTTCAGTTCGTATACTTTCTCATCAGCATTATAAAATTCAGAGCTTGCAGGATCGAGTGCGATCAAAACTTCATCACCCGGGGTGTAACCGGCTTTCTCAATTGCCTGCAGAATTACTTCAATCGCTTCTTCATTCGATTTAAGGTTTGGAGCAAAACCGCCTTCATCACCAACCGCTGTATTATATCCTTTTGAAGAGAGCACTTTTTTCAGGTTATGGAAAATTTCAGCTCCCATCTGTACAGCATGTGAGAAATTCTTTGCACCGGATGGCATCACCATAAATTCCTGGAAATCGACATTATTATCTGCATGAGAACCGCCATTGATAATATTCATCATCGGAAGCGGCAGAAGTTTAGCATTCACGCCTCCGATATATCGCCACAATGGCAGGCCTAAGGAATTGGCAGCAGCTTTCGCTGTGGCAAGAGAAACTCCCAGGATAGCATTCGCTCCCAGTTTTGCTTTGTTGGCAGTACCATCAAGTTCAATAAGCAGATCGTCGAGATCAGTCTGCATCATGGCGGGAAAACCTTTCAGCTCCCTGGCAATGATATTGTTTACATTGTCAACTGCTTTGGTTACTGATTTCCCCATAAACAGATTCTTATCCCCGTCTCTTAACTCAACTGCTTCGTGCTCCCCGGTTGAAGCACCTGAAGGGACGGCAGCTCTTCCCAGAATGCCATCACTTAAAATCACATCAACTTCAACGGTCGGATTGCCGCGTGAATCTATAATCTGTCGTCCGGTAATTTGATCTATAAAACTCATATCTTATCATTTGTGTTATGTCTATAAATTGAGCGTAAAAGTACTATGAAAACATTTATCAATAAAGTTAAATAGTAAATGAATTCAGCTTATCTGTTTGATATCGACGGAACGATTCTCAGTGTGGAAAGGACTTTCATGAAATCGATCATCGAAGAAATTCTTAACACCTTTTCCATCGATCCGGAAATCATTTACCGGATTGACTATGCAGGACGGACAGATGCATCAATTTTCAGAAACCTGATGGGAGAACATCACCATGATGATGATCTGTTTGAGCAGATTAAACAGGCGTACATAAACAAAATGAATGATCATCTTACGCCGGATGATGTAAATGTTTTTGATGGAGTTGAAGAAACAGTGGAATATCTCTGTCAAAACAATGAATACCTGGGCTTGCTGACAGGTAATTTCAAAGAAACTGCACGAATAAAATTGAGAGCGGCGGGATTAAACGACTATTTTGGTTTCGGAGCATTCGGGTGTCATCATACCGACAGAAATTTTCTTCCGGCAGATGCAGAGAGGTCTTTCACAGAACATTCAGGAATTAAGCTGGAGAAAAGAGACTTCATAATCATCGGGGATACTCCTCATGACATCCGGTGTGCACGCTATTTCGGAGCAAAATCGGTTGCCGTTTCAACCGGTCATTTTTCCTTTGCGGAGCTCTCAAAACAAAACCCGGACCTCACACTTAAATCCCTTCGTTCCCCCGATAAATGGCTGGAGAAACTGTCCGGTTAAACCTGCTATTTACCACATTCTGCCAAATATGAAACTGAGCTGTGGTGTGCCGAAAAAGCGCTGAGCGTCAAAAAACGGCTCCATGGGATATTCGCCATTGATAATATCTTCAAACGATGGGGGATCCCCAGGCCTGAAAGACGGCTGATTGGGTTGCATCATCTGAATTCCATTATCGAAGTAGTAAAACATATAGCCGAACTGAATGGATGTAAGGCGGGCAAAGTTCTGGCCGATATCAAGACTTAACTTAAATTCACCGGCCATTCCAAGATGCCACTCTCCGTCACCCATACCTGTAAAAACATCATTTACAGGTTCAACATAACTTGCTCCTCCCTGAAACTGGAATTGTTCCCGGTAGCCGTTATTATTTAAATCATCAAAATATGGATAGGAAAAAGCGAGTACCGGCCCCAATTCGCCAGACAGATAAATGCGATAGTTATCAGCAATACTTCTTGCAAACACCCGCTGACGCACACCAAACGTCAGAGGCATCGAAAAAGCCCTTCTGTATTTATTAGGTACAATTTGCTGGCCGAAAAAAATATCGGTAAACGTCTGTTCACTTACATCACGCAAACCGGTGATACGAAATGTTGCTGTACCTTCCATAAACGGAGCTAAAACCCGTTTATATTCTGCACCGATACCGAACCCAAAATTATTGATTACAAGATTAAACCCGATTCCGTTGCTGACGCCATCATCATACGGAGTTCTGGGTTCGTCAAAATCTCTAAGTTCAGGTTCCTGAACAGGTTGCCTGATCTGTGCAGTCAAATCAGCAGGTATTGTTGCAAACAAAAAAAGCAGGGATATCAAAAAAAGTAAAATTTGACGCATGGTCTGATATTTCAAATTGTAAAAAAACAACCTTTGCAATATAGCAACGTAAATTCTTTGAATTCCATTGCATGAATAATAAGAAATATACATCGTTTTCATGGCAGTTAAATAAAATCAATTCGAAACCCTTATTTGCTTCTTGTTTGATTTAGCTTTTTATTCCTGCTGATTATTGGCCAATACCTTTAGTAATTAATAGACGAACAGTTATATATGAGTACACTAACCAAGTACTTTGTTTACGGGCCAAATGATACACTCCGTAGAATGGCCCCTAAATTATTTGAAACGCTTGAACCCAAATACTTATACAAGTATAGCTCACCCGAGACGGGTGATGAGGTATTTGTATCTCTCTATGAGCAGTATGAAAAACAGATCAATGCGACTGTAACCCTTGTATGCGTGATTGAGTGTGCAGAAAAGAAAAATCGCATCGAATTAAAAAAAGCCGGAGGCCGAATGGGCTTCAGGGGAAGTTCACTTTCGGAAGAAAAAAGTATTGAAGCGGATGTTGTTGATTTTATCATGGACTATTCAAAACGTTTCGGACTCTCTTT
>SLKH01000284.1 GCA_007134665.1 Balneolaceae bacterium | reverse complement strand
TTTGAGTTGGCATAGTTTCTTGGTATTTGCAGATAACCCGCCTGTTAATTTTTACTTTTGCAGATACGAATTTTCTAATTCGGAGATGATCAGCTTTTTCATCGGGAGGAACGTTTGTGTTACCCGGTCTATCTGCTCACGGGTACCGGTTCGGATCATTTCTCCCAAAAGCCGCGGAGCAACCTGCCAGGAAATCCCGTATTTGTCTTTGAGCCACCCACACTGCTCGGCTTCTGGAATCGCAGAAAGTTTATTCCAATAGTAATCGATCTCCTCCTGGGAATTGCAGTACACCATCAGGGAGATTGCCTCATTAAATTGGAAAGCATGTTCCTGTGCACTGTCCATGGCCACAAACCATTCTCCCTCCAGTTTAACATCGGTATACATGATCGTACCTTCTTTATCCGGTTCCATTCCGGCAGGATAGCGCGCGACCAGTCCCCGTTGGGTATCATTGAAAACGGACAGGTAAAAATCGGTGGCTTCTTCGGCTTTACCACACACATCACCTGTAAACAACAACGATGGTACGATGTTCGGACGCGGTTCGCCTTCCGGGTCTGTGAGGATAAGCTGCCACGAGAGTCCAAATCTGTCCTGTATCCATCCGTAACGCTTACTGAAGGGGTACTCCTGAATGGGCATCAGTACGTTTCCTCCATCAGTGAGTTTTTCCCAAAGATCATCCAGGTTTTGCTGAGCCTTGTTGTTACGCGACGGGTCAAAGTTTACGAAAAAAGAAACTGATGGGTTTATAGTAAAATGAGGCCCGGCCGAAATAGCCAAGAACGAATAACCCAGAAGGTCAAATGTAACCGTATCCACATCACCTGACGGGGTGTCATGGAGTGTGTTGATGCCGGTTATCTTAGAATCTCCGCCAAAAGCGGATACGTAAAATTCAGCGGCTTCTTTAGCCTGTTTATCGAACCACAGATGTGGTACTATTTTTTGCATACGAGTTCTCAAATTTTAAAATCCTCCCTGGTAAAAACTGGATATCCGATGCATGTAGTTTTCAGCAAAAATTATGTCTGATAACGGACTGGATCGCATAACAGCAGATATATATCAGGTGGAGTTAACTTAAATAGTTACAGTTAGTTAAGGTAAAGTTATAAGATGAAATGAAAAATGAAAGGGGTAAATACGCCAATCTTACGGGCAGATTGCGACTAATAGGAATACTTGTATACCTTTCAGTTTGAGATCATATTTATTAATCGGTTCTGCCGGAAAGCTTGTGAGTGATTGACCACTGTCCATAAAAAATTCTTTTGCAGTCAGCCGGTCAGTTTTCAGTGGTCAATACAAACAGATAGTTTGGAGTAGATTTTACAGGTTAAAAATTCTTGATTGATGGTTAAAGAGGAATGAGTTACCTCTCGTAATACCAAGCTGAAAGCCGATAGCTGACGACTGATGGCTTATTCTGATAACCATCTCAAAACTTAAAATCCTGTATCCACAAAGTTACCGGTAGAACCCAAACAACTTGTTTTGATTATCCCATGCGATATTTGCTGATATATCTGCTTATTTTGTTTCTGACAGTTGCAGCTCCTTTTCGAGGTGAGGCAGTTGCAAATGAAAGTTCTCCCAGGTATATCGTCCTCCATATCTGTGCATTATCCACCCATTATATGAAAACGGAAATGGAAGCCGGAAACCTGCCCAATCTTGAAGCAACGTTTCGCAATCACGGGATGATAGAGAGTGCGATTACCTACATACCGAGTAAAACACCCAATGTGATAACAAATATTAGAAATGGTACACCGGTTGAGAAGAGCAGGTCGCTGAGCTGGTCATGGGTCCATAGAGAAACCGGGGAGCGGGCATCCTCTATGTCTGTGTTGATGGAGATGATACGCAGTGTTTCGAGAACGGCTGCTCTGAATGGGTTTTACGGAGTTCCGGGAACACATTTGCTTTCTGGTATCGCTCTGACAAATCTGCCGGAATTACTTGAAGATTATCATGTACTCGAATTCTATTGGTTTGCAGTTGATACTTATGGACATCTTTTCGGTGAAGAGAATTTCCTGAGAAAGCTTCGGCAATTTGACAGGCAGTTCGGGAAGTTGATGCGCCGCCTCGACGATGACGTGAATGTATTAATATATTCAGATCACGGGATGGTGTTTGAAGAGGGAGTGCGAATCGAGAATAAAGTAAAAACTTTACTTGGTGACAGGATAACTGCTGTCTCATATCCAAATCTCTATATTGATGAATCTGCTAACATAAAAAGTACAGCCAGGACTATTCTTGAAGATACACCCGTCGATTTTACATTTTTCAGAAGTGATGACGGCCGGGTTACGGGTTTTCATGAGAACGGCAGGATTACCATTCAAAAAAATGAAGAGAGGTTTTACTACAGTTATGAAGGCGAAGATCCGTTTGGCTATGACGAATGGGGATATCGGGGAAAAGGCCTGACCGGGGATGAGTGGTTATACCTGACATATGATATGAGGTTTCCGGCTTCACCGGTTAGTATCTATTCATATTTTTTAAATCCCACATCGGGTGATATTCTCATGCTCTTTGATGAGAGTAAATTCAGCAGGACGGGGTATAGCAGAAGCGGGAATCACGGTGGATTTACTTACAGGGATATGAGTGTACCCATTTTTTTGAGAGGCCCTGATTTTGAGCACATGTACGACCGCGAGACTTTATGGCTTCAGGATCTTTTTCTTGAAATAGATGATGTACCGTTCGGACATACACCCGCAAGAGACGACCATTACCTGGGCTGGTGGTATCATCCGAAAAAAAACCTTCATACAATGCAGTTATCGTTTTCTCCATATTATCGTTGGAGAGTTGGCACTGAATTTGACACTGACTGGGCGTATAATATCGATAACTACTATTTCTGGGGGAAATTCGATCTGTTTCGGGGTTTTCTGGCTCGGTTATGGATCGGTGCCGGTGTTGATGCAGACAGACAGGTTGTCCGGCCATATGGTTTTCTTCGCCATGAGCTGCGTTACCGTAAGCTTACCGCGCATAGTACACTGTCCACCGCGGGCAACCACAGATTTGCGCTTGAGTATCGCCTGGCATCCCTGCTCTCCATTCAGGTTGTGAACTTCAATTCGGCAGGTCTGAGATTTCATTTTTAGTTTGTTTCATGATTCACTGAACCTCACATTCGACCTGCAATAATTGACTTCGATATTCGATATTCAATATTCGGTGTTCGGTGTTCGGTGTTCGGCGTTCGATGCTCGGCGTTCAACTCTCAGTGTTCCTGCCTGATGTGATGGATGGTATTGATCGCCGGATTTTCAACGATCTGCGGTTCGCCGGATCCCGGCCATTTGATGATGAGTGATTCTACTGATACCGATTCTCCGTGTCCGAGGCCGAAATGTATTCTGCTGTTATTGGCTCCGAATGATCCCCCGGTGTTTACTGTGCGATGCAGGCTCCGTGTGGCCTCCTGGTCGCGGACTACCGCCTCAACTTTTGCCCCAATGGCCTGCCGGTTTGCGGTCACACCCTCCAGTTTAACGACCAGCCAGTTACCCGGATCGGACCGGTTTTCAAACAGGGCATTATGATAAAAATCTCCTTCAACAGCTCCGCCAAGAACAATATACATATCCAGAAGGCCATTTCCATTCAGGTCAGCCATGGATACGCCATGTCCTTTCTGTAAATGCCCGACTCCGCTTGCAGCTGTGGACTCATAAAAGCGATGTCCGTTTTGATTCAAAAATAACCTGTTCGGAATAATAGCAGACAAATCGGGTGCACCAGTACCGATGTAAATGTCTGGAAAGCCGTTATTATTCAGGTCCCCGTAATTTACACCCATCCCGAACATCACAGCGTTCAGGCCCGACTCTTCGGTTACATCCCGGAATGTTTCGTTGCCCATATTTTTATACAGGCGTGAAAATTCTGACCGTGTTTGCTGCCCCAGACGTTCCCTGGTGATTTCATCTGCAACATTGTTGATCACGCGGACGTCATATGTGACGACAAAAAGATCATCCAGGCCGTTGTTGTTGTAGTCAAAAAACCAAGCGGGAAAACTGAAAAGCGGCTGCTGCACACCGGCTGT
>SLKH01000263.1 GCA_007134665.1 Balneolaceae bacterium | reverse complement strand
CCTGAACCCAGGCCTTCCCGCTGAAATTCACGCTCCTGATCGAATCGCGGGTCATCAAAAAACAGGGAAAATGGCGATCTCATCCTCTGTCTAACTGTCTGTTGAGTTGTAATGGTAACGACCGTCGGATTTGTATTTTCTGCAATATCAACGATAGCATCATTAAATTCATGCAGAGTACCAACACTTGCACGGTTGCTTCTTTCTTCAGCTACTGCTGACTCTGTCGTGCTTGTATCAACAGTATTTTCAACTTTCTCAGAATTAAAGTCAGGAAATGAGAAGAATGAGGCATCATTCGATGAAAAATCACTTGAATATTGAATCCCCAGATAAATTACAGTTAGCGTTAATATTATGATAAAACTTTTTAATGCTTTACTCATTGATCGACCTTAAATAAGTTTTTTTGTTAAAACGAAAGAAACTGGTTGATAAACTTCAGATTACAAGATATTATTGCTTGCAATCACAAAAAAATACCGAAGCTGTGCGTCAACACGAAGCTCCGGCGCTAACTAACCTGCTCTTACTGAAATACCGAGGCAGCGCGTCAACACAGCTTCGGAACTAACTAACCTGCTTAAAATGCCGAGGCTGTGCGTCAACACGAACCCCGGCGCTAACTAACCTGCTCTCTTTGTTAGGGGATTGATGTTAAGATCTGATTTATGAGATCTTAATTTGTTTACTTCTTTTCTTTTCACTTTTGTCAACTGTAATTGACAGAATTCCATCGTTGTAAGCGGCTTTCACACTTTCCGGATCTATACTGTCCGGAAGCTGCAATGACCGGGTGAATGACCCATAACGGGTTTCAACCCTGTGATATTTTTTATCTTTCTCTTCATTTTTAAAAGCACGCTCACCACTGACGGTTAAAATTCCATTTTCAAGGTTAACGTTTATATCCTCCTTTTTCATTCCCGGAATCTGAAATTCAATTTCAAAGTGTTTTTCTGACTCCGCAACGTCAACACTCGGAATAAACCTGCTTTGACGTGTTGAAACAGCGTCTGTAAAGAAATCATCCAGAATATCTGAAAACCTTCTCCCCAGGATGTCGCTGTCGGGCCTGTTATGTTTAATCAATGTCATGGCTCTTCCTCCGTTATGGTTTTTATTGACATTACACTTGTTAATAATGCAAGTGATATGCCAACTACAATGAACGGGTTGGGTTATGACATAACTGAACTTTCAGAATGTCTACTTTACAGTATATATAACGTATCAGGATAGCTTGTCATTATGTGATAGACACACTGGCGCAATAATTATCACAATTCTGACGATTTTACTCTCTTTCTGCAATTAATTCCCCGGCTCAACCAGCGCTTTCGATTCATCGGATGACGGGGAGTCATACGATGAAGGCCCCTCATCCGGCCACTTCCCGTGATCGGATGAGTCAGGGATCGGGCAACCATACCCAGTATTCGAATATTGACATAATTCTAACCGGGGAAACTACATTTTTAGCTCTTATAACTCGCGTTCCACTCCCGGGCAACGAGGAATGCCATCTCGAGGCCCTGCTCATAATTCAGTCGAGGATCACAATACGTTTCATAATTTCGGCCAAGGCCGGATTCATTTAATCCGTTAGCCCCGCCAACACATTCAGTAACGTTATCACCGGTAAGCTCCAGGTGTACGCCTCCCAGGTAATTGGCTTCGGCCCTGTGAATGTTAAATGTTGCCCGAAGTTCATCCAGAATATCATCGAAATTACGTGTCTTTACATTATTGGATGTGGCAAATGTATTTCCATGCATTGGATCACAGCTCCATACCACAGGGAAACCCTCTCTGTTAACAGCACGGATCAGGCCCGGAAGATCTTTTTCAACTTCCTTAACTCCAAAACGTGTGATCAGTACTATTTTTCCTGCCTCATGCGTCGGGTTCAGCCGTTCAATTACTCTCAAAATATCATCACGGTCGAAAGGCGGCCCGACCTTAATACCGATCGGGTTTTTAATTCCACTCAGATATTCAACATGTGCATTATCAAGCCCCCGGGTCCGATTACCAAGCCAAACCATGTGTGCACTCAGATTAAACCACCCACTTTTCCTTGGCACCTGTTTTGTTTGTGCAGAATCGTAATAGAGGTTTAATGCTTCATGTGACGTGTACATATCCACCTTATGCAGTGTATTAAACTGATTTGGTGTAATGGTGTCCATAAAGCTTACAGCCTTATTTATAGAACGGACCATCTCCTCATACTCTTTGTAATAGGAGTTGTTCTTCATGAAATCAAGTTCCCATTGCTCGGGATGCTGCAGGTCAGCGAAGCCTTCATCCGACAATGCGCGTAAAAAATTCAAAGTCAGTGCAGCTTTATTATACGCTGTTATCATGCGTTCCGGATCCGGCTGCCTTGCTTCTGCGTTTGGCTCAAAACTGTTGATAAGATCACCACGGTAATTAAGCATTTCAACACCATCCACCACTTCAGTGTCTTTTGAACGTGGTTTTGCATACTGTCCCGCAATCCTGCCAATACGTACAACCGGTGTCCCCATCTCATGAATCATGATAAAGCTCATCTGAAGCAGAATCTTGAGATGATTTACAATTTTGGGTGCATTACATCCATCAAATGTTTCCGCACAGTCTCCGCCCTGAAGCAAAAATCCATTCCCGGAAGCAACATCTGCAAGCTTTTCTTTTAAAGCTTCTATTTCCCACGAGGTAATCAGCGGTGGCAGTGCTCTTAACCGCTCATATACATCTTGCAATTTTTCGGTATCCGGGTAAGGTGGCAGCTGATTAACTTCAAAATCATTCCACGAGAGCGGATGCCATTCATTTTTTTCCAGTTTTCCTGATCGCTTTAAAGGGGTCAATTTGGTTGCCATCGGTATTGCTAAACTTCTGTGCTAAATAATTTTTGTTCGGGTAACGTGATTTTTGCCGGCTTCGTATTCATGAACAAAACCCAAATCCGGCAATCGAATAATATATTAATCTTTAGAGACTTTATTAACATATTTTTATTTCTCTATTGCATTACACATTTCGTATTTTTCCGGATTGATTAAATTATTAATAAGGAGATTATACGTGCAGCAGCAAATCATCGTTCGTGGAGCCAGGGAGCATAACCTGAAAAATATTGATATCGACATACCACGTGAAAAACTCGTGGTAATTACAGGGCTTTCCGGGTCGGGCAAATCATCACTCGCTTTCGATACCATCTATGCCGAGGGGCAACGGCGGTTTATGGAGTCACTTTCTGCCTATGCCCGCCAGTTTCTGGGCATGATGGAACGGCCTGACGTGGATTTTATCGACGGATTATCGCCTGTCATCTCCATCGATCAAAAGACGACAAACAGAAATCCGCGTTCAACGGTCGGAACGGTTACCGAAATCTATGATTTTCTTCGTTTGCTATATGCCAGGATCGGCATCCCCTATTCCTACCTTTCCGGAAATAAAATGGCCAAACAATCGGCCGACCAGGTTTTGGATACAATCATGGAGCTGCCGGAAGGAACTAAAGCATACTGCCTCGCCCCGGTTGTACGCGGCCGCAAGGGGCACTACCGCGAACTTTTTGAACAGATGCAGAAGCAGGGGTTTATTAAAGTACGGGTAGATGGGGAATTACTTGATCTTCAGGATGGCATGAAAGTGGATCGTTATAAAACCCATAATATTGAGGTAGTCGTCGACAGGTTTATAATAAGCCAGAAAAGCCGAAACAGAATTTCAGAAAGTGTCCGTCTTGGCCTTGAAATGGCTGATGGAAATCTGATACTTGGTATCCAGAATGAAAATGGCACACTCGAAGACCGTGTTTTCTCCATGAACCTGTTTGATCCCGAAAGCGGGCTTGCCTATGAAGATCCCGCTCCCAACCTCTTCTCATTCAATTCACCTTATGGTGCGTGCAAAACCTGTAACGGACTCGGTTATAAATATGATGTGAGCCGTGAACTTGTCATACCGAACCGCGAACAATCCATTAACGAAGGAGCCATACGCTTTTTAGGGGAACCCAGGGATATATTTGTGTTTAAACAACTCCGGGCAGTACTCGAAACTGTAAATCTCGATTTTGATACACCCATTAAAAAGTTCCCGGAT
>SLKH01000298.1 GCA_007134665.1 Balneolaceae bacterium | reverse complement strand
TGAGATAAAAAGATCGTCAAAACCGTTACCGTTAAGGTCAAACCATCCCACTCCCGGCCCCTGCCTGCTCAGACTTTTCGGGAGCAATGGCTGAACACGCTGGATATCGTTATAGTCACTTTCATGATGTGTATGGCTCAGCAGATACGACACATCCTCAAACAAAGGCGCCACCGTCTCGCCCGTTGTTTCAGAATCTGAATGGCCTGTTCCGGTTTGAGTGTCCGGACCCGGTTCATCTATTTCGTAAATCCGGTTTGCCATCACATTGTCAATTCTGCTTTGCTTCCCGTTTCTCCAGGTCACAACAATGGTATGGGCAATATCTTCATCATTTGCAGCAAACATCAACTGGTATTGAGAACCAGACAGATAATTCCCACCTGACATCATCTCACTGGTTTGCTTCTCCGGACCGCCAATGAGTTCCACTTTTGCACCAATACCCATCGTATTCGGGCTTCGCCCGTTCAGTCGAACTCCGATCCGGGGATTGTTTGTCTTGTTTTCGTAAACCACCGCTTCATCATTGAAACGGTTGATGACCAGGTCAAGGGTGCCGTCATTATTTAAATCTCCAACAGCCATCCCCATCGAAATGTCATCTATAGTAAATCCCCATTCACTGCTGACGTCCGTAAATGTCAGATCTCCATTATTCCGGAAAAACTTATTCTGAAGTGTGAGAACCGGAAATTGCAGGAATTCACCCTGCCGTTCCATAATCTCCTCTCCCATTTCCTGGTAGAGCTGGTGAATTTCAATCTGGGCATCCATATCAAGATAGTCCCGGTAAAATCCATTGGCTACAATCAGGTCTTCATGTCCATTCAGGTTGATATCCATAAATGTGGTTGCCCAGGACCACTCGGATGCTTCCAGGCCGCTGTACCAGGCAATTTCTGCAAAGGTAGTGTCTTTTCTGTTCAGGTAAACGGAATTCCTGTGATGATGTGTACTTCCATGATACTCCTCCATATGGTCTGAATATTGCCGGATCTGCATGGAGTGATCTGCACTCAACATTTCGGTAATCACAAAATCGGAGTACCCGTTTTTGTTCAAATCTGTGAAATCGATACCCATCGATGAAAAGCTCTGGCTCCGTATAGCATTCTGATCAGCGGCTTCAAACATTCCGTCACCCCTGTTGAGCCAGAGCCTGTCTGGTGACCAGAAATCATTTACCACGTAGAGGTCAGGAGCTCCATTTCCCGTTATGTCCCGGAACACGGGTGTGAACCCCCAATCCCGGAACAGTCCCGGCTGGCCGGTATCATTTACCGGGAAATAGACATCAGGATCTGCATCTTCAAAAACTCCATCTCCTCTGTTTAAATAAAGTTCATCATAAGCACCTGACTCCTGACGCAACTCATTTCCGTCTACTTTTATAATCTCATAATAATCCTCGAATTCAGGCAATACTTCAAGCCGTCCATCCTCTGATTCTCTGATTGTATTTTCCAGTTCCAGATCTCCGGGCCCATACAGGTCCCGAACCGATCGAAGCCTGTAATTTGCGATATACAGATCAGGCAACCCGTTCCCGTTGATATCTGCCATTGCCATGGAATGCGCCCCGTTGCTGCTGCCAAGGCCGCTATCTGATTTGAGTTCAAAAGTACCATCTCCATTATTCAAATAGAGCGAATTCCCGTCGGATAGTGAAGAAACGAGAAGATCCAGGTACCCATCTCCTGTTACATCTGCGAATAAAACCCCCGAAGAGTTAAAGCCCTCATGGGCAACCCCTGCCCTATTTGTTATATCCTGAAAATTATAATTACCGATGTTTTCATATAATCTGTTTGGCCCTTCAAGATTTGCGAAATAGATGTCCGGAAAACCATTCCCGGTCACATCACCAACTGCTACACCGGATCCATTAGCATAGTGCCTGTTTTCCCGTATAATCTCATCACTTACATCATTTCTGAAATCGATCCCCGTCAGGGATGACGTTCGCATTTCGAATCCTGTATTCCCAAAAAAACGGGTATTAACTTCTGCCCATCGATATCCATCCTCTTCAATCCATTCAAGTTCAGTTTCCGATCTGCAACCTGTTATGATTAAAAAGCTAAACAGGAAAACCCATAGCACTGCTATGTATTTAATTATCGGCATATTAACTGCGATATCAGATAATTAATAATGATTTAAGAGATGTAAGTTTAATATAAACAATATGCGAATATAATAGCTTTTTTTCGGATCGAATATCGATCCCATTCCTTTTTCTCGCAGAGGTACACTGATGAATTCGCTGAGCCTCGCTGATATTCTGCGTAATCTCAGAAGCAGTCCAATAAGTCTTTTTTTTTCAATTTATATTCAAATCCCGGAGGATGACAGACTGTAGACCCATGCTTTAGCGTGGGTTTACAAATGGCCGGACCACTGACAGAGTCCCGTTAGGGATGGAACCGCAGGATTTGTATAGGGAATCAATCACAATGACAATCCGGTTTCATCATATCAGTGGGTATTTCAAAATAAAAAAGGTGAGTGCCTTACATGAAAACAGACACTCACCTCGATTTCATTGTTTGAACCGAACCCGGCTTTGATTAGTTATAGTTCGGGTTTTGAATCAGGGCTGTGTTTCGGTTCATCTCATCCCTGTGGATCGGCAGTTTATATGTTGCCGGATTCCAGCTTCGTGCCCAGACCGGCCTTACACCAATATTTGGGTTCCCGGGTGCAAGTTCAACTTCAGATGGCACATCGACATCCGGCGGAAGTACATATTCAAAGTCGTACATACCACCGTGAGGGTCATTTGGGTCATACACATACTGTGCATGGAGATAGATACCATACGCATCCCGGTCTTCGGTTTCGGGTGCAATCATCCAGCGCCGAACATCGAAATAGCGATGATCTTCAAATGCCAGTTCAACCCGGCGCTCATTTCTGTAACGTTCAAGCAAATCCTGGCCTGAATCATTGATATCAGGCATTCCTGCCCGGTTCCGGATCTGATTGATCGCCCAGCGTGCTTCCGCCTCTTCGTTCAGGTTGATTTGCGTTTCGGCATAGTTCAGTAGAACTTCTGCGTACCTGAAAAAGTGCCATGGCACTTCCTGATCATTGTTCCAGTGCTCTACTTCCGGATCAAGAAACTTGTTCAGCACATAACCGGTTCTTGAGCCGTTCCAGTCTTCATACGGACTCCTTCTGGAGTCGAGCCCCGGCCTTGGATCCGGACATTCGTCTGAACCGATACACCGGATTTCAAGAAAAGATTCGTAATGGCCGACCGGATCAGTAGAGCGAGGCCCTTCAGGGCGTTGTCTCCACTCATAACCGTTGTACATTACCGTAGCTTCCATCCTGGGATCCCTGTTTGCATAAGGGTCTGCAGCATGTTGTGGATCCGACCAGTCGAACTGTTCACCATCGATGGTTTCGAAATCATCAACCAGTGCCTGCTGTGGTGTACTCCCTCCCCAGAGGAAGTAACCATTCGGCCCCTGCCATTGTCCAAAAGTAATCTGTCCCCAGTTGTCATCTTGACCTGACGGGCTGAGTTCCTGCGTGTGAAAACGGGACAGGATCGCTTCAGATCCACCACCCTGAAGCCATATGTCCTGGAAATTTTGGGTTGGATCCGGATTCTGATCATACAGGCTGTATGGGCCTTCGTTAATGATTTCAGATGCCACATCACGAGCCTGCTCCCAAAGTTCCTGTTGCTTGCCGGGATCGGTATAGCCGACTAACTCAGGTTCAGCATATCCACCTGCCCACTCGCCAACATTGTGATAGAGGTCACTTCCTGCATGAGTCAGCATCCTGAGCTGAAGTGCAAGTGCTGCGCCTCTGCTTGCACGGCCTGTCTGGCGCGGATGCCAGTCGAGCCTGTCGGCAGCTTCCTGGGCATCAGCAAGTACAAAATCGACTACATCTTCGAAAGTATCCCGCGGCAACTGCATATCGGAATCAAGCTGAAAAACTTCATCCACGATCGGCACACCACCGAATAATCTTGCAAGATCCATATATTTCCAGGCTCTGAGAAAATAGACTTCACCGGTCAGTTGTTCTGCAAGCTCCTGATCTTCGAACAGTTCCGGGTCAAAGTTCTGGAAAAACAGGTTTGTCTTCCGGAT
>SLKH01000129.1 GCA_007134665.1 Balneolaceae bacterium | reverse complement strand
GAGTTTTGAGTGAAAAGTGAAACTCATTATTTACAGGCGTAATTAAAAATGACCGGGGACGGAAGACCGGTGTTAGCAGCTTTAATCCGGCATTAGGCGAAGCATCTTCCTGCACCTGATGAGTTCCGGTTTTATGACTAATTGAAAAAATCAGATAGTATCCGAATGTTTATCAGAGGTTAAAATCACCTATTGAAAGTCAAACTCGCTGCAATCAACTAATTATTCCATCACAACGATATAATCTTTTGTTGAACCCAGTATTTCAAATAACTCCCGGGTTTCCTGTTCCGGAACGTTGTGCTTTTAAAGAGTTGCGGCAAAGATTTTAACCATTCGATTCCATTCCCGGTCACTTATATTTAATCCATCATGGGCTTCTCTCATGTCAACTCCTGTATACTCGCATGGCCCGCCGGTCGCCTGACATACCATAGATATCAGGTGATATCGTATATATGGTTTCGATTCAGGTGTCTTTCTCTCCCTGACAGCCGGATTTTCAAAAAACAATGGATCTGCCATAAAATCATCCATAAAATCACTAACCACGACAGATATTGAAGCCAGACCACCCAGTCTGTCATACAATACTTCTTCATCTGATGATGACTGTGAGTTAACGGTTCCAGTCAAAACAAAAAGCACAAACATGGTAAAAACGACTATCGGAATACGATTCATTTTTGATATATACATAACTGCCTCTAATATTTAGATTGCGGTTTAAAAAAGAATACAACCCTATGATAATGTGGAAGCGTTATTCAGGCGTTAATCGAAATGCAAAAATGTAAATCATCATTAACCCAAAAAAGGTCTAACGACTTTTTTGGGTTTAACAGAACGATAAGTCAGACAGGTAAAACTTAACTGTCCTTTATCAACTTGATATATTTTTTAGAAACCCAGCCTGTGACAGTAACATCAGCCTGGTACCAGCCCTCTTTTTCATCCAGGATAGTCAACTCCGTATTCCTGGAGAGAGGTTCTGCAATCGGATTGTGGTTAACCCCGGGGCCCGATCGTATATTGAGCCCTTTGGTATTTACAAATCCTTTTTCAGGTATTTTGCTCTCTGTTTCAACCTCATCCTTTCGATTGTTATGAAGCAGGCGTTCCCTCAGCTTTTCCATCGGAAATGCAGGGCCAGGATCAGATTTTCGGCCGGGTGAGATCTCATCATGTCCGAGGATATAACGAATCTGGTACGTACCCATGATGGTTTTACAGAGTTCAAAAACTGCAGAAATTTGCTCCTCCGTATAACGATGCCACCAGGAGGGTTCAGATTCATTGTGATGTACGGCTTCCAGTGCATCCTCCATTCGATAGGTTTTGCCAAACCAGGACCGAAAGATGTCGCCACTCTTCTCAAGACGGCCGGCATTGACAATTTCAATGCCGATTGAATACTGGTTGAGCCCTTTCCTGTCGAGCCACGAACTTTTACCGGCATGCCAGGCGATTTTATGAAATGGCACCATTTGTGTCAGTTTCCCATCGGTATCAATAATTACATGGGCGGATGCCTTAACCGATGGATCTTTAAACGTATTGATTGCAGACATGGCACTGCTTCCTGCCGTATAATGGATGACAATCGTATCCGGCAGGTTTCGTTTGAAATCGCCACTCGTTTTATTGACTTCACTGATTTCTGCGAAATCCGGTGTGAGCTTGTGTCCTGAAATCTTCATATCCCTCCCCGCAAATCCAATTTAATATTCGCCATTTATTATTCCCGGTTCCATGATCCGGGCCGGGTTTGTATAACTCTGAAATTCCCGAAAATGAGATTATTTCAGATCAGCTGCATTTTCATATTGTCAGGATTTATCCTGTATAACACAAGAGTATCGAAGAAGAAAAATGTGACAAAATCCCTCATCCGACGACTTCCCGTCATCGGATGAGTCGATGGGGATGGAACCACAACCTTGGCGGGTTATGGACAGTGTTGAACCGGGTGTTGTGCAGGGTTTATTTGATGTGGTCATTTCACTCATGGGATGACGGGAAGTCATGCCATGAGGGTATGTTAATCGAGCGCCTGCTGCAAATCTTCAAGGATATCGTCTGGATGTTCGAGGCCGATGCTGATCCGGATCAGGTTATCCGGTGTTACCGACCCTTCACTTTCACTGCTTCGGCGGTGTTCCCAGGTACTCTCTACTCCGCCGAGGCTGGTAGCACGTGTAATCAGCCGGGACCGGCCGACAATGTTGATTGCTTGTTGCCGGTCACCGTCTATCAGAAATGATATCATCCCGCCAAATCCCTTCATCTGATTTTTGGCTATTTCATGGCCGGGATGAGAATCAAGGCCCGGGTAAAAAACATCCGCAACTTTTGGGTGTGAGTTGAGGAAATCTGCTATGATAGCTGCATGCTCATTATGGCCTTTCATTCGATAAGCGAGCGTCCTGGTACTCCGGCTGAGCATCCAGCAATCCTGAGGTGAGGGGACAGCTCCACCCATTTTTTGAACGGTTGTAATTCTGTTCCATAGTTCATCTTTTTTTGCAGTAACCAGTGCACCACCAAGGATATCACTGTGTCCGCCGAAATACTTAGAGGTAGAGTGCAAGACAAGATCCGCACCATGTTTCAGAGGGAGCTGATTGACAGGTGTGGGCCATGTATTATCAGCGACAGTTCGAAGGCCGTTCTCACGGGCAAGCTGTACCACTCCCGGAATATCAGTGATACGCATTAACGGATTGGATGGGGTTTCGATCCAGATCAGTTTTGTTTTCGGCTTGATATGCGCTTCAATGACATCAAGACTGGTCATGTTAATAAAAGACATGTCGATGCCCCACCTGGACATGATTCCTTTCATCATCATACGGTTACCGGCATAGATATCTTCCGGAACGATAATATGATCACCAGGGTCAAGAGATTGTAAAAGAGCTGTTGCAGCTGCGATTCCTGATGAAAATGCGGCAGCAGCTTCACCTTCTTCGAGGGAAGCGATGACTTCTTCAAACTGCAAACGATTTGGATTTGTAAGGCGGGTATAATGCAGGTCTTCCTTGTTACGCCCTCCGGCATCGATTTCAAAAATGGTACTTGGTGAAATCGGGGGGATAATAGATTTGGATGGGTTGCCGATCTTAAGTCCTGAATGGATAGCCCGCGTTTCAAATCGCATACGAATGATTAAGTGGGTTTATATAAACTGTTGGATATTAAGCGATGTCAGCAACCTCTTCAACCTTTATTTCCGGTATGAAAACAATCTCCGATTTGATCGATCGTGAGATCAGGCAGATCTCCTCTGCTTTTTCAAGCAAACGGATCCCCTTTTTCAGATATTTTTCATCTGTGATGATCAACTCCGGCATAAGGGTAATCTGACTCATGACATATTTACCATCTTCCCGGCTCATCTTGCCTTCGCTTTTTACTTTAAGGCTTAAAAAATTGAATTTAGAATATTCTGCAATGGCTGTAAACGAAGTCATAAAACAACTGCTGACTGAAGCGACAAAGAGGTGTTCAGGCGACCAGATACCCTCAACTCCGCCAGGAAACTCGGGTGGGGTAGCCACGCTGATGGATTCTTCAAGCCTGGAAGAACTCATCGTTCCAATACGCCCCTCTTTCCAGTCGATTGTAACATCATAGATATGTTCGTCAGGCAGATTCATAAGCGGCCAGTTTTTGTTTGATCATGGATTCCAGTTGTGGTGCCTGCATCACACCTGCCTGCTGCCAGAGAACCTGGCCGTTTTTGAACAGAATCAGTGTCGGGATACTTCGCACCTGGTACCTGATGGCCACGGCCGGATTTTTTTCAGTATCAATTTTGATTATGTTGATGTCGTCGCCCATTCGTTTTTTTAGTTCTTTCAATATTGGCGGCATCATTCTGCAAGGGGCACACCAGTCGGCATAAAAATCGACCAAAACAGGTGTATTACCCCGAATCACTTCTGAAAAACTTTTTTGTTTAATATCTGTACTCATGATTACTTGTCGTCTTTAACTTCCTGGAATTGAACATCCTCAAAATCATTATGATTTTTGCTCTGATCATTTGCCGGAATGGTGCATTGCCCGGCAAGACAACCGGTATTGGTAACAGCCTGGAACAGGAAAAATAGTGCCAGTAT
>SLKH01000008.1 GCA_007134665.1 Balneolaceae bacterium | reverse complement strand
CTGACGGCATCTTCAAGTGTTTCCGTATCGTGAAAATTCGGAACTACATCCTTCAGTTGTTTTCGGATCGCCTCCCTGGCTTCACCGATTGCAATTAAAGTATGTACTTTTTCCCTGATCTGACTTTTTAACTCGTTGTAATCATTGCCTTTGTCTCTTCCGCCCAAAATCAGGACGATCGGAACGTTAAAACTGTCGAGTGCAAACCAGACGGCATTAATATTGGTAGCCTTGCTGTCATTGATATATTTGACACCGTTAAGAATTCTGACCAGTTCAAGCCTGTGTTCAACTCCTTCAAAGGTCTGCAGGCTTTCCCGGATCGATTCACTTTTAATTTCAGATAGTCGGGCTGCAAGTGCTGTTGCAAGTCCGTTATGTAAATTATGCCGCCCGGGCAGGCCAACTTCACTTGTGTTCATAAGAAATTCCTCTGAGTCATTAATTTTAAAGATGATTTGATCATTGCGAATGAAAGCACCCTGATTTACTTCATGTTCGATGGAAAATGAGTAGAAGCGCGGATGAATATCCCTGGAGCTCACCGATTGTACCTTTTCAACCAGGAACGAATCATCCTGGTTATATATAAAAATGTCTTCTGCCTGCTGATTCTCCAGGATTCTCAATTTGGACTCAGCATAGTTATTAAAGCTGAATTCATAGCGGTCAAGGTGATCCGGTGTAATATTTAGTATCACACTTATATCCGGCCTGAAAGAGTGAATGTGGTCGAGCTGAAAACTGCTTATCTCGAGTATAACTGTGGTGCCAGGCTGTGTTTCATCGATTATATCAGAGAAAGCTCGTCCGATATTGCCTGCAAGCAGGTATGATCTGCCGGCAGTCTCCCACATATGGGCCATCCAGCTTGTAACAGTCGTTTTTCCATTACTTCCGGTGACAGCAACAATCGGACTTCTGTTAAACCAGCTTGCAGCTTCTATTTCCGAATAAACAGGTATCCCTTCTCGCTGATAATATTTTATGATCGGAGCTTTATCCGGTACACCCGGGCTGATCACGGCCATTTCCACATTTTCTGCCCGGCTTGAATGCCGGTTTTCTTCGAATGCAATATGTTCAGAAATCAGTTTAGATTTCACTTCCGTGTGAATGTCTGATGAATCACTGACATACACATCTGCACCATATTTTTTGAGCATACGGGCAGCAGCAAGGCCACTTCTCGCAGCTCCGATGACGGCGATATGTTTGCCTCTGATGTTTGTCATCTGATCTTGAGAGTTAACAGGCTGATGATTCCAAGTAAAATTGCGATGATCCAGAATCGCACTACGATTTTACTTTCCGGCCACCCTTTCTTTTCAAAATGGTGATGAATGGGTGTCATAAGGAACACCCTGCGGCCTTCACCATATTTTCGCTTCGTATATTTGAACCAAGATGTTTGAATGATCACAGATAAAGTTTCAACAACAAATATTCCACATATGATCGGCAATAGAAGTTCTTTATGAATCATGAGAGCAATAGCTCCGATAGCACCACCGAGAGCAAGAGAACCTGTATCGCCCATAAATACCTCTGCGGGATAGGAGTTATACCAGAGAAATCCGAGGCAGGCACCTACCAGTGAAGCACAAAATATTGTCAGTTCACCGGTTCCCGGTAAATACATAATATCCAAAAAGCCTGAAAAGTCGACTCGTCCGGATACATAGGCAAAGATTCCGAGTATGACTCCGGCAATTGCTGAAGTTCCGGTAGCAAGGCCATCAAGCCCATCGGTCAAATTCACTGCATTGCTTACTCCTGTAATGATAAAGACCACGATTGGTATGTAGATTAGCCAGCTCCAGGTGTCGCCAATTATGGCATAATCGATGTTCACATACTTTAAAAATGGTACAGTACTCAGGGTGTTAAATTCTGAAAATGCAGGCCACCAATACAAAAATGCTCCAAGAATAAGTCCTACAGTTACCTGTCCAATGATTTTAAATTTCCCGTGCAGGCCGCTTTTATCCTGCTTTACCACTTTGATGTAATCATCGGTAAAGCCTACAATTCCGAGAAACAGGGTAGTAAGTATGATCAGCCAGGTATAAATACTATCCATTCTCATCCAAAGTAATGCCGGAACCAGTATAGCAAGCAGGATTATCACTCCGCCCATTGTTGGTGTTTGGGCTTTCTCTTTATGATGATCCAGGCCGATATCATCTCTGATAACTTCTTTAAGCTGCATTTTTTCGAGCCAGCGGATAATGCGATGGCCTATCAGCAAGCTGATTACGAGGGCAGTGGTTGCCGCAAGTGCCGTTCGGGTGGTGATATAGGCAAATGCACCAAATCCGGGTGGTTGATATTGCTGCTGAAGCCAATCCAGTAATGCGTATAGCATGATTAGCCCTCCCCGGGTTTTTTCCCTGACTTGCGGAGCTCAAGTGCTTCACCGGCTACTACACGGTCATCAAAAGGAAGTCTGTCTCCGTTGATTTCCTGGTAGGTCTCATGGCCTTTACCCGCAATCAGAATAATAGCATTTTCAGGGGCATTCATGATTGCAGATTCAATCGCTTCTTTTCTGGATATAACTGATTCCCAGTTGGCTTTCCTGGAAAAACCTGATTCGATATCTCTGATTATAGATTCAGGATCTTCTGATCGCGGATTGTCTGATGTAACCAGGATTCTGTCGGCATATTTCTCGGCAATTTCTGCCATTTCAGGCCTTTTGGCTTTATCCCTGTCACCACCACAGCCAAATACGATAATGAAAGGCTGATCACTCTGTTTGATTTCATTTAGAGTGGATGCAACGTTTTCAAGTGCATTTGGGGTGTGAGCATAATCGACAAATACCAGAGGCATCCCGCTATCTTCCGGCTTGTTGACTTTTTCAAGTCGTCCCGGGGCTCCATAACAAGCCGACAGTGTTTTGGATACTTCATCTGCATCATAACCGAGTGCAGTACAAATCAAAAAAGCTTCGGTAACATTATATGCATTAAAGAGTCCGGCAAGAGGGGTATTGACTTCAATATCATCAATTTGAATAAGTGATCCGGCCTGATCTGATCGAATAAGATTACATTTGATCGATGTATCCCTTTTAAATGAAAAATCAATGATTTTGGCCTTGCAATCCTCAATCATCGATTCACCATAGGGGTCATCAAAGTTAATGACTGCCCATGCAGTGCTTTCCAAACTGTCAAAAAGTCTTTTTTTAGCAGCTGCATACCCTTCCATGTTTTTATGGTAATCGAGGTGATCATGGCTCAGGTTTGTAAATGCAGCAACGTCCCATTCAATCCCGGATGTTCTTAACTGATCTAAGGCGTGAGATGAAACCTCCATGGAGACCACAGTACAACCGGAATCCAGCATATTTTTCATGTCGGATGCTATTTCAACAGGGTCAGCAGTTGTAAGCCGGCTTTTTTCTTCCTTGCCGCCATAATTTTTTGCAACGGTACCAAGTAATCCGACTTCTTCGCCAAGATGATTCAATATCTGCCAGACAAGGGTAGCAACCGTAGTTTTACCATTCGTGCCTGTAACAGCTATATTTGTAAGTGACCTTGAAGGATTACCCTGAAATGCCTGCGCCAACTTTCCTAAAAGCGGCCTGGTTTCCTCAACTTCAATGATACTAACTCCTTTGTCATCCGTATAATATGGTTCTTCACATATGATGACTGAAGCACCTTTGGCAATAGCATCCTCAATAAACTGATGCCCATCTGAATTCATACCCCTGATAGCGATGAATACATCATCTTCCTTCACCTGCCTGGAATCTTGCTGAAGAGATCGGATGGCATAGGGTTCATCACCGGAGATATCAACCGGTTTACAGATTTTTATGAGGTCTTCAATAGTCAATTTGATACTGATGTAAATGAAGTTGTAGGTTGAAATTCTCTTATTAATCCTCGAACAGTTACAGTTCGGCCCTTGCGCATCAGTTCACCTTCGTCCGGGAATTGATTATAAATCGTTCCTGATCCAATCAACTGTACATCGAGCCCCAGCCCTTGCAGAATCGTTGCGGCCTGCCTCATATTCATTCCCCTCAGATTGGGAATTCTGGCATATTCTTCTGAAACCGATTCATCGATCATTTCTCCAAGTTCAAGGCTAATACGCTGGCCGGGTGTAATGATTTCACCGGCTG
>SLKH01000330.1 GCA_007134665.1 Balneolaceae bacterium | reverse complement strand
TCTGCATCGGTATCAAGCCAACTGATATCAATTTCTCCTGCAATGATATCCTGAGCCAAACCGGTAATATACTCACCTTTTCTCAGGGTAGGGCCCAATCTGCGTATTTGTGCAGGGTCAGCTTTGGCAAGCTGATGGGGGCGGGGCCATGCCGGTAATGTTTCTCCCCGGAAAACCAGGTGAGCTCCGTATCGCTCCCTCACTTTATAAACCATTTTTTTTGCTGTTGGCTTATGAGATAATCTCATTTGAATTACCCGGTTAACAATGTCATCGAAGAGGGTTGCACGGCTCATTCTTTTTAAACCATAATATTCTTTCATGAGAGGCCCGAGAAGTGGATCATTTTCTGCCTGGTCGTAAAATGGACGAAGATCCAGGTTGATTCCGAAAATCCTGGATAAAATTCTGTTTGCCTGATCAACCTCACCTTCTGCTAAATCTTCAATGGTTTCAAAGTGGAAAACCGGCTTTTCTACATCACCATTAAAATGAGTGGTCACGACAACGTCTCTGTTATCAAGGGGCATGGGCCTGGTAAACCCGTTATGAATAATTTCTTCCGGATTATGTTCATGATCAAAATACGGATCGATGTCCAGGCATATATACCAGTCGTGTGGAGGTATGGATTTCAGTGACCAGGTAGTCATCAGTAAAAATTGCAGTGAATATTAATGTTCAAGTTTATTATTTAGACAGTCAAGATGAAAGATGATTCTTCAGGAAGTCACTTCTTAATGATAGAGTCAGTCGAATAATCATTACTGTTCCATTCCTCTTTTTTTCTCATATATTCAAAGAGTCTGTCTTTTGCGAAAATGCAGTATCAAATAATCATGAATTTGGCCGAATCCATTAGTCAGCATGAGAAACGTTTTATTGACCCTGATCTTGATTTTATTTTCTACTGACCTGGTTGCACAAGGATTTAACAGTTTCAATGGCAGAAACCATCCTTATCTGAACTGGCAGGTTGCAGAGACAGCACACTTCAAAATTATGTACCCTGAGAGGTTAGCGGGAATTGAAGCGGATGCTGCAGCTATTGCAGAGGAAAGTTATCGGGCGCTTTCCAAAAACCTGAATGTTGAATTTGAAGATAAAATACGTATCTATTTATCTGATGAAGATGAAATAAACAACGGTTTTGCAGTCCCGATTGGTAATGGCTACACAAATATCTGGGTTGGGTTGAATGAATATGCTGAACTTTGGACCGGTTCTGAAAAGTGGCTTCGTAAAGTTATCGCCCATGAACTGGCACACATCTTTCATTTTGAAGCGACAAGAACAAACCTTGGACTTCTGAATTATGTGATCGGTGATCCAACCCCGGGTATCTGGACGGAAGGGTTAGCTCAATATCAAACAGAAAAGTGGGACTCACAGAGAGGTGACCGGTGGCTGCGGACAGCCATTTTTGACAGCCGCCCATCCTATACAGACGGGCAATCGCTCTTTAACCAGCGCCTGCTCTATGCATCCGGAAACTCGCAGGTCCGTTATTTTTCAGAAATGTATGGAGATACTACACTGGCTGAAATGCTGGCTCAGAGAGAATCAGCTCTGGGATTATTTACTTATCACGATCATGATCGTGCTTTCCGAAAAACCATTGACAAATCCTATTCTGAATTCTATGAAGAATGGAGAAAACACGTCAACATATACTACAATACGCTTGCATCTCAAATGGGCCGGGTAGACTCTTTGGGAGCTGACCCTGAAAATCTGCCGGGGCAATACTACTATGATGTGAAGTATAGTCCCGATCAGTCCAGGATAGCGGTCTTGTCCCTGCCCTCTCTTCAGCGGCCGGTTCGCAGGTTATATATCGTTGATAATGACACGGTCAGGGCATCACAGGTTGCTGCTGATGGAAATATAAAGAACGATATAACCTGGAGCCCGGATGGAAATTTTATTGCATATTCAAGAACGGTGAGGGGAGATCAGAGTTCACTGCTAAATGATGTTTTTCTGCTTGATCTGGATGGATTCAATGAAGAGCAATTGACATTTAGCAGACGAGCGGTTTCACCGGCATTTAGCCCGGATGGGACTCAGGTTGCATACATCGTCAATGAGGGGGGTACGGGAAATATTTTTAAATATAATTTTGATACCGGACTCGAAGAAAGGGTTACGAGTCATGAAGGAGACGTCCAGGTTATAAATCTTGTCTGGAATTGGCAAAGGGATGAATTGGTATTCCAGCGTTTTGATATAAATGGTGACCGATACCTGGTGATTCATGATCCGTATATTGGAAGTGAATGGGTCATTGATGACGGGAAAACTGATAACCGAATGCCCCTGGTCAGTCCGGATGGCAACAGTATTGCATTTACCTCATTAAGGGATGAGGTGCCGAATGTATTTGTTACCGATTTGGAAACTGGCAGTACCCGTCGCGTTACAAACCTGTTTACCGGCGGAGAGGCTTTCGACTGGTTAGGTCAATCAGATACTCTTGAAACGGAAAAGCTGGTGATCAAAGCAACTGAAACGAAGAGACGCGAGCATATATACTTAGTCGATGCAGGGATGCAATCGGAACGCATTGACCCTGAAATCACAGAAGCTTATACGACATGGAGAAAACATGAACCGCCAACTATCATACCCTGGCAAATTGACCCTGATGAAAGCCTGATCGAACAGCGATACGATTACAGGTCCTGGAATCATATCACGCATGTTGTATCACTTGCATTACCGTATTATGCCGGCCCTGATGATTATGGCTTATTCGGGGTTACCACCTGGGCTGAACCACTTGCCAAACATCTGTTCCTGGCTGCAGGACTCCTCTCATTTGGTGATCTGTCTAACAGTTATGGGTTATTTTCATATATCAATAACCAGTTGTATCCCACAATCACGTTAAGTGCGTTCAGGGTGCCGGGCCCGGCCCGTTTTTATGGTAGAAGTTTGCTCTTAGATAATCTGACCGGTGCTGATATGTCTGTTCGATGGCCTCTTGACCGGTTTGAAGCTCCTTATCGCGAAAGCTGGATTGGTTCAGGCCTTCGGTATGTGTCGATTGATCCTTTTACTCTGCGGAATGTTGATTTTCCTGTTTCACTTCCTGAGCCGGCCAAAGCCAGGCAGTTCGACCTGAGAGCCTCCTGGATTCTCAAAAAAGAGAGGCCTTACTATCGAAATATGCTTCATCCTGTTGACGGATATGGCTTGCAGGTGAGTGTTAAAGGATCAGAAAGGTTCTTTGGTGCTGATACAGCCTTTTTAACGTTAGATGCCGGGGCTTATACAATCATTGAACTAACAGGAATTCACCGGATCTTTTTAACAGGCAGGTTTCAGTTCCAAACCGGGGATCCGCTGCCACAGGATTATATCGGGTTTTCCAGGATTGACAATATCGGCCTTCCGGTTGATCCGGGATTTGAAACATTACAATCCGTTCAAACAGAACGCGTAAGAGGTTACAGGAGTCTGATTGCCGGACGACAGGTTGCTTTTGGATCCATCGAATACAGAGCTCCATTTTTGCCATCTCTGAATACATCGATCCTGGGCTTTCTGCGTTTCGGCCCGACTTCCCTTGCTCTTTTTACAGATGCCGGGAGTGTGTGGGATGTGACTGTCTCCGAGACAGAGAATATCTCGGATCGCAGGCTTGGTTTTGGAACAGAAATCAAGAATATTGTCGGGTTGGGGCCCCTCAGGTTTGTACACTCGGTCGGTATCGCACAACCTTACAATGAACTTTTCGAGAGGGATTATAAAATATATTACCGTATCAGAGCAAGTGTTCCGTTTTAATTTAAGAAAGGTGATTCTTTGGAGTGTATTGCTTAATGTATTCCTTAACTTATTTTTTAAATCAATAATATCATTCATGATAAAAACAGGTTTAACTTTACTTTTACTTGTATCTATTGTAGCAGGATGTGCCCATGAAAGGCATCAGTCTGCCCAGCAGGAAGATTCGATATCCCTTATGTCCTATAATCTACGGTTTGATAATCCGAATGACGGGATAAATGCATGGGATAACCGGAAAGAGCATGTCGCTGCACTGATCAGGTTTTATGCGCCGGATTTTTTTGGTCAACAGGAAGGGTTAATACACCAGGTAGAATATCTTGATGACGAGCTTGAAGAATATGACTGGATAGGAGTTGGCAGGGATGATGGTGACAGAGCAGGTGAGTTGTCATCGCTGCATTACAACACTGTAAGGTTTGAGCTGATTGAAGGGACAGGACAAACGATTTGGTTATCAGAAACACCGGATGAACCGAGCCGGTCGTGGGATGCAGCTCTTCCAAGAGTTCTGACTTTCGGCAAGTTCAGAGACAAAACAACCGGCAGAGAATTCTATGTTTTTAATACCCATTTTGATCATATCGGACAGACTGCAAGAGAGGAGAGTGCCAGGATCATCAAGCAGAAGATTGAAGAACTGGCTTCAGACGGAAACTATTTTGTTCTGGGTGATTTTAATGTCAGGGAAGATAATCCAGTATATGAGATCCTCACCATGGGGAACCCGCCATTGAGAGATGCTTTTTATCATTCGGAAAATCCACATGTCGGCCCACTCTTTACTTTCGAAGGCTTTGAAGTAAAAAGCGGAGTTGAACAAAGACGAATAGACTACATTTTTGTTTCTGAAAATGTCAGAGTTTTAAACCATGCGATACTGGGTCATTTCCGGAATGGTTATTATCCTTCAGATCATCTGCCTGTTATTGCTGAAGTTATGTTCGTGGAATGACTTATTTCTTCATGGTACATTCTTTCAATGTCCGACAGGGTGGAGGCATCATCAGGGCTGAGGTCCCATCGGATTCTACATAATTTGGGGGAATAGAGTTTATAACCAGCCTTGGTTCGATTATTTACCTGAATGTGATCATATTTGATTTCTGCTACCAGGCCAGGGATCAATCCGAGTGTTGGCCCATAGCGTTCAACAATCAATTCATTCGTTTTTTTATTTAAAGGTTCTGTTTCATCATCAGGTAAATTGTTCATGATTTTTCCTATTGGAATGAAATCTTCCTGGTATCGTTGATCGTTTTTTACCGAGATCCCTGCTGTAAATTCCGGAAATTCTACACTTTCTCGATGATTACTTCTGTGAGCGTACATGATCACAGCATTCAGTGTACTTTTAGAACTTTTCATTTTCATCCATGAAATACTACGCTCCCCGTATTCATAGGTACTATTTTTTTGTTTGATGATTAAACCTTTATTACCGAGAGAGACAGAACGATTAAAAAGTTTGATCAAATCCTGCTGGCCGGTAAATACATTCTGTTTTGTTATTGCCAGCTTATAATTGTTTGCCAGCTTTTCAAGTAACTGTCTGCGTCTGAAGAGTTCTTCCCCGAAGAGGGCTTTATTATCAAAGAATAATAAATCAAATGAAATGAATAGTACCGGTAATTTATCTGCCGTGAAACTTTCAGATTTTTTATGATTTAACCTTTTTCTGAGTAGTTCTGAAGGGTGAATACATTCATTCTGATAAACACAGAGAACACCGTCAAGAATTACCGGTGGAAGGTTTTTATTTTTGAAAAATCGAACTACTTCAGGAAAAAAATTCGTGATGTCTGTTCGTTTCCCTGAGAATATTTTTACACTGTTTTTATCGATATGGATTTGGCTTCGTAATCCATCAAGTTCGGGTTCGGCGACATATTTATCTGAACCTTCAAATTTATAGTCAAAGTCATCTATATGAGAGGCAAGCATATAAGGCTTCGGATGAAATAGCTGAAACGGTGCTTCATTCAGCCTGTTTTCCATTGCAAATACTGCCGTCCTGCCAACTGACCCGGTGGCCATATGAACAAACCGGACTTTTTCGTATTCGATTTCATATGCTTCAGCAATTGCTGATAAAACAGGTTTCGTATCCGGGCTTTCGAGGAGAGATTTTTTCAGAAGTAATAGAGAGAAATACTTTATTTCAACAGGCAACATTTTCATCCATGCCGTGGCCAGTATCTGGTGTTTGTCATTGCGGCTGTTTACCTGATTTAATTTATTGATGAGGTTCATGATCTCCTGCAGGGTTTGTTCCTGGGGCTCTCTCTTCTTACGCGATTCCTCGATATTCTCCAGCAGCATTTTAATCGTCTCGGGAGTATCTCCGGCAGCTTTTCGGCACGGTTTGAATACAAGCTGATAATCAATATCACAGAACTTTGCAGCAGCGGTGGAGATGGTATAACTACTGGTTGATGTCTGTATTCCTGAATGAGATGGAAAGGCACCTTCCAGGAGAAACCTTAAAGCAAGATCGAGATCTTCAGTGCTTTTCAAGCTCTGAAAATAGTCAGATAAGTATCTGACCGTATCAGAATAATCTCTGTATCTGCGAATTTCCTGAACCGTTTTACAGAGTTTTGCGAATGTTGCTGTACGACTCATACTGCCTCTGCATTGATGCCAAGGTTACTGAGATAGTGTAGTATAACTTCGGGATTTGGTGAATGTGTGATCGTCACTTTTTCAGGTGAGATCTGTTTGCAGACGTTAATCAATTCAAAAAAATCGAGATGATCAGAAAGAGTAATCCAATAATCTGCACTCGATCTGTTTCGGTTCAGCTCAACAGCTGCCCATCCTGAACAATAAGCAATCTTCTTATTACTGATTTCGGATGCAAATCCCTTTGAAAGTGCGGTTGAGGGTGTGATCAGGATTTTGCCTGCACCAGTTTCGGCATTATACTCTTCATAACTTCCTAAATTGATTCCTTCATCTTCGTATACACTGCAAAGTTTGTAGCCATCTTTATGAATTTGAACAGCGTGCTTTAATGGTGCCAGGAGATGCATGATTTCCTGTGCTTTACCCAGGTTATATGCCAGGAAAACGGGAGTACAATTTTCATTCAATGTTCTGTTTGTGAAATTTCGAATCTCGGCTGAGATCTCTTCCATAGGTTTCCAGCGATAAATGGGGAGTCCAAATGTACCTTCGATTATTAAATGATTGATATTTTCAGGCAAACTGAACCCTTCTGAAGCCGGGGAGGGAGGTGTTTTACAATCTCCTGTGTAAAGCAGGGTTCCTTCGTCTGATTCGATAAAAATCATGGAAGATCCGAGTATATGTCCTGCAGGATATAACGTGACTCTTACTGAACCAAGATTAAGTGGTTCAAAGAAATTGAGAATATCAGCTTTTCCTTTATACCCCCTTTCTTGCATGAATTTTAAAGTTGGACGGGTACAGTAAACAGGAGTTTTCCGGTTTTGTGGCATATGATCACTGTGGGCGTGAGAGATGAAAAAATAATTCGCTTCTTTATGACTGCAATCTAAAGCCAGTTTATGATCTGGTAAATAGAAACCGCTGTTTGATGTTTTTTGAAACCGGATCAATCTGTTTGCACTTTAGTTTTAAGTTCAGTGAATACTGATACACTGAATATAAATGGCAGTAATGACAACTGTATGTCACAGTTAGAATAAATTTTAAAATGTTACCCGTGATTCAGATAACTGACTTAAAGTTAAACCGCAAACCTCGTTTGCAGGTGGTAGAAGAGAAGAAACATGATAAAACCGAGCGAAACCATATTGAAGGAGATGAACCGGGTTTTTTTGGGAATTTGATCCGTGTTTTCTTTTATCGCCTGAGAAGTATGTTTCCAGTATGCCAGTAATTGTCCTGTAGTAAAAACAATGATCAGGCTCCAGATTGAAAAGATTAATTCAGGCCACGAGAATGGAAAAAAAGAGAGAATGAAACATGGTATGGTGAACATAAAAAAATACTTCACTATTCGCACCCACATGGATGGCGGCCTTTCAAGTTTTGAAGCATGTTTAATGTAGTCAGTTACTGCCTGAATCCGGGCAAAAATATACCCGCCTCCGGTGATAAGAAGTATGCCAAGTGCAAGATAATAGAGTGAAAACCATCGAAACGAAATTTCTTCCATATTGAGGGGACATTGAATTCTCGAAGAACTTAAAAAGCCATTTCTATGAAGATTAGCCATTTTTTGGATACCTTCATCTGCTATGAAACTTACTAACTTTTAAAGAATCATTTCTATGAAATTAAGATACTTGCTGGTATCCACAGTCATATTTTTTTTGAGCGTATTAATACTATTCCCTGTGCATCTATTTGCTCAAGATGATTCAGAGAGGAATGACATTCGGTTATTATCTCTAATAAAACATGAACCGTTCAGTGTATCGGGCCTGATTCAGGCTTATGGCCGATATTCTTTTGAAGATACCAATTTCAATGGAGGGAGAACATTCCAGGCAGGAAATGCACGAATAGGTATTTCAGGTGTATTGGACGGGCAATTTGACTACCGGTTTCAATTCAATTTTGCCAGGGAACCCAATTTACTGGATGCTTATATGAGTTATAATTACAGTGAACGTTTCCGTATTCGAATGGGAGCTCAAAAACCACAATTCAGTGCAGAATTATTGCCCCACCCTGGATTGACTGATTTGATATCGAGGGCACGATTAGTCGGAACGATGTTGAATCCGAGAGAGATCGGTGCCAGTATTTTTGGAGACCTCGGCCAGGTACATTACTATTTTAGCCTGTTTAACGGAAACGGTGTCAATACAAACATGGATAACAAATTTTTCTATATGGGAAGGTTGGCATACCAGGCTGAAACGGATGGTGACGGGTTTGTTCGGATCGGAATCAATGGAGCTTTTGGTGATAATGATAATACAACAATTGGTTCCAGCGGTATTCAGGTTGCTGGCCATCGATATTTATATGGTGCAGATATTCGCTATGAAGATAACAGCTGGATCTTTGCTGCTGAATTGCTTGTGGGTGATTTTGACGTTGTAAATTATATAGGCGGGCCGGAAGAGACTATAGTGGGTTACTATTTTACAGGTGGATATAAAATTAATGAGAGTACCCGTGTTGTAGCGAGGTGGGATCATCTGAGTTTCAGGGAAATTGACTCCGGAAGCGACCAGTTTATACTGGGGCTGACGCATTATGTAACGGATTTGGTCAGCTTCAGAATCAATCTGTTATCAGAATTTGATGAAGCTATTGACAACCAGGTGGGAATTAGTGCAAGTATGCAGCTTCATTTTTGATAGTCTTGTCAATCCCATCGAAGTCCCGGCTGTATTATTTCCCCTGTTTCTTCCAGTTTACTTTTTTAATGATCAGCCAGAGGCCAAATAATACAAGAGGTATGGATAACCACTGCCCCATATTCAGTATCAGGCCCTCTTCAAAGTCGGAATGATGCAGTTTGGTAAATTCTATCAGGAATCTGCCGGAAAAGAGCAATACCAGGAAACTTCCAAAAAGTGATCCTTCAGGTGGTCTTTTGTTGTATTTGTAATAAATCGTCAGGAGGACTGCCAGGACTATAATTGTTGACAATGACTCATAAAGCATGGATGGATGTCGCGGGATCATGTCGATATTTGCAAATATCACTGCCCATGGTACATCCGTGGCTTGGCCCAATATCTCGGAATTAAAGAAATTTCCAATACGGATAAACATACCGCCAACTGCAACAGCAGGAACAACCCTGTCAGCAAGCCAGTAGAATGTCATTCTTGGAGTCTTTTTCACATAGAGCCACATGGCAATGATAATTGCAACTGCAGCTCCATGAGAAGCCAGCCCGCCCATCCAAATTGCAGGAATCAACTGTGGATTTCGCAGATAATACTCAAGGTCGTAAAATATGATGTGCCCCAGACGTGCTCCCACAACAGTCGCGATCAGGATATAGATCAATAACCGGTCAATCTCTTCAGGCGTGCGGCCGCCATCCCTCAGCATTTTAGAGCCAAGCAGGTAACCGAATATAAAGGCCGATGCAAACATCAACCCATACCATCTTGGTGCAATCGGGCCAATTGAATCGATAGATGGCCCGCCCATCATTAAAAAAGGCAGCTGGCCCGCAATAAAGCTTCCAAGGATAATTGCCCAGGGCTTCCATGCCGGAACCGATGCCCTCTTTCTTTCATCAGATGGAATGTATTTTTGCCAGCCCAGGTAAATCAATACTCCACCGAGAACCAGTCCCCAGATATAAATCGGCAGCGGAAGTTGAAACTCCTGGATTGTGAAAATGACGGGATCGGTATCCCAGACAAAATAATTGTCGGCTTGTTGCATATGCAGTGTCAGTTAAAGTGGCAGGGAAGATACGAAAGGGTATGTAAGAAAGAAAAGGGTTAAAAGGTTGAGGAGTTGCCCCATTTTTTCTGTAAAATCAAAAACTATCTTATTCTCGTCTCTCGCCGAGTGCCATTTCACGGCAGAGCAGTGAAACGAGAAAAAATTTATTTCCACTTGTCAAAAATTAAAACCTATTGATTAATAATTACTTACAGTGTGCGAAATGAAAATTTTCGGGGTAACTCCTCTTAAAAGGTCGGTATCCTAATACCTGAAGAAGTTCAGATTGCCGGCTTCTGGTATCCGGATACTTTATGGAAAATATTGCAGGAGTTCGATTTATGAACTCCCACTATCAATTTCTGTCAAATAACCTCCGCAATGCATCTCTGCCTGCATCCCTGAGCAGGTCTTCAATGATGGATTGCCGTGGGGAAATCTGTGGATTACCCATCGTACCTGTTATTCTGATCGGGACGACAATGATACCGTCATCTCTTGTCAAAGCATCCACGGCTCTGCTACTGATGACGGATGCAATACCGCTCCTAAATCTGGAAGGAAGTAAAAGCTGGGCTGTAAAGTCAATTTCATCGGTCTCGAGGTGTTGAGTTCCATCCAGTTTAATTCCGATATTATCACTTGTAAGCCTGAAATTGGTCAGGGTCAAAACCGATTCTCTAATCGAAAACTCTGCATCCCATTCATCAAGTGCCATGCTTCTGAGTTCATTGAATCCGAGCCAGTCAGCAAGCCTTTCCTGTACAGGGTGGCCCCTTAATCTTGCACGGGTCATTCCAAATGAACCCTCAGCCACGGTAGAAGACATGACCGGGTCGATATACTCATCCAGTTCAGTGTAATAATCCACATTGGCACTGAATCCACCGGTTACATGCTGTTCAAACCGGCTGTTTTCACCCAAAATCGGGAACTCCCGGAAGAATGCATTCACCTGTAGCTCACTTAGTTCCCCAATAAATTGCAGATTGGTATAGTCCGGCTGAGGTACTGCCCAGACAAGCCTCCCGTTAGCTGTGCCATCAAACATTACTGCTGAAGCCTCATCGATGACAAGTTGTTCCGGCCCGGTATGGCCACTGCCCCGGATATTGTATATCGGAACTCCGAAAATCATCAAAGTGTCAATCTGAGCTGTTACGGTACTGGTCATATTCGGAAGTTCAATATGGAGCGGGTCCTCATCTTCCTCATCCCAGTCAAACATTTCATCAAGGTTTAGTAACCGGCTGTGATAGGATCCGTTTATTGCAGGCATGGTTGCTGCTGTTTCGTGTTCCTGCATGAATCCAAGATAATTTTGAAGCCTGCCCTGAAGTGTGAAATCAGAAGTTCCGTAATGCATGAAAAAATGTTCGAGTGTCATTGCATCGGGTTGCACAGAGAGAATTCCTTCAAGATTTGAGACAGGCAGTGCAAGCGAGTCTCCGGATGCATGAACTTCATTAAGCCTGAGCGAACCGTTCAGATTAATTTGCTTCGGATCGCCGGCCGGCCCTCTGGCATTCAGGTTCATAACAGCAAAACCGGATAACTCATTAATCCAGGGTTCAAGAGAGTAATAAGTTGAAACATCTGCCAATGTTGCTGACCCATCAAGGGTAAGGTCGAAAACGGGATCATCATCAAGAAAGTCATCAACTGTGCCGGTCATAGACAGATTGTTATCTCCGGTCCTGAAACTTGATTCATTGATCGTAAGCCTGGTATTTCTTGATCCGGCGATGAATGTGATTTCTTCAAGTGGTGCACCCAGTGACCGGTGTGCGACATATCCGTTTTGAAACCGGATATTACTCTCCTGGATTGCACGAAGAAATTGATCTGCTTGTCCCCGCAGCCTTGCATCAGCAATTAACTGCCCTCTCAACATCAAAGTATCTTCATCGATAGGATAAAAGTCCTTGATCGTCTCCAGGTCAAAGTCGAGGTCCGCATCGATATCGAACGACGGCATTTCTGCAAGCGGCTCGGTTATAGAGCCGGACATGGAAAACCTGTTATCAGATGCTCTGAAAGAAGTTTTATTGATAATGATTCGGTTTTGGTCTGCCTGCAGGTCAGCTTCTATATTTTCAATCGGCCGGGGTACTTCAATGTACTTAAAAACTCCATTTTGAAGTGTCAGTGAGCCATTAAAAAGGGCTTCCTCAGGATATTGAATGTTGCCGGCAGCATCCATATCGACGGCCAGGAGTCCGGTTAAAATCTCAATTCCCACCTGGTCAATTGGGTAGAACTGGCTGATTGTTTCAAGGTCGATGTCACCGACTACATTCATGGAAAATGAAGCATCCTCATCGAATGGCCTTTCAAGCAACCCCGAAGCATTCAGCCTGTTACCTGCAGCAGTTGCACTAAACCTGTTTAGTGAAACCTGGTAGTTATTGGCTATCAGTGAAAAATTGATATCCCTTATGGGTTCCTGAAGGTCTGGGTTCATAAGATATCCATCCGTCACCTCTGCTGTAATGTCGAACCCCGGAATTTCTCCTTCTGTAAGTATACCCGAAATATTCCCCTCGAAAGTGAGGGAACCACTTGATTCCAGGCCTTGCAAATATTCATCATATTCGGACGGTGCCAGCCGCAATAGTTCTCCGAAATTATCTGAAGTTGAGTGAAACTGAAAGTCGATTTCCGGAGCTTCACTGCTCCATTTTCCGAATGTGCCGCTGATATCAAGTGCAAGCCCCCGGATTGAAAAAGTTCCATCCGCCAGGGTCAGAAGCTCATCATCCATATTTATGACCGATTGTTGCTGCAGGCTGAGTGCCAAATTCGTGACATATTGAGTTCCGCCATAATTTGCTGAAAAAGATTCAAGGTTTGCATCAACTGTACTCTCGATCAAATCAGAAAAGATGAGGCTGATATCAGCATTCAAGCCGGTTAGTTCGATGGTTGATTCGGAAACCGCATCGGTATAAAAAATTCCGGCATTGTGAATATCCAGCCGTGGTATCTGAATGGTATAGCCCCGCTCCGTTTCTTCAGGTTCTTCAATATCTTCAGTGAGCAAAAAATCTATGTTCGTCGTTGAGTCAGCAAAAACCTTATAGAAAAGATTCGGGTTGATGACATTTAGTCTGGAGATCGAAATCTCATCTCTGAGCAATGGAAAAATTCGTACAGAAGCAGTCAGCTCATCAAATTCAGCGACAGGTTCACCTTCATCGTCAGGCAGCATAAAACCGTTGACTTGAAGGCCGAAGCGCGGAAATGTCCTGAAAAAAGTCATCGACATCCTGTCAATCTGTACCTCCCTGTCAAGTGCCTGATTAATCTGGGGTACGATCATACTTTTGAGTCTCTCATCTGTGAAATAAATATTCAGCCCAATAATCAGAATGATAAAGAACAGCAATATACCGGCCAGAATCTTAATAAATAGTTTCATACAGTAACTCAAATGATTTGTATTAATTTCAAGAAGGTTTTGATAAAATGTTCTTTCGTCCGCATTCTGCCATATCAAAAAAATAATACCTCAAATAGATAGTCATAGTTTTGATGTTGAATACGAACAAAATCCCGGGATTTTCAAAGCCTTCTTCAATGTAGCAAGATAAAAAGAATCAGATTCAACTGAACTGTTACCGGGTTAATTTCAGTAATAAATTTCTATAAGCCCGCTTTTTTATTTCCAATTGAAGGGGCCGGGAATTGTTTCATAAAAATCAATATCATAAAAGTTTGCTGTAAGTTATATGTAATCGCAACCTTGCTGATCCAAATGAAATTTTTTCTGTATGTATTGCCGGTGATAATTCTTTATATAACTCTGTCGGATTGTGAGCCCCGAAATTCGAAAGATATCAACAGAGTACTTACCGGTGCAGAAATCTTGATTGATTCTCATCTGGTAGAGCTTGAAGGGTACAGGGTGGGTTTGGTTATGAATCCCACGGCACGCATCGGGGAGACCCATATGCTGGATACACTGATTGCTTCAGGGGTGAATATCACAGCACTATTTGCACCGGAACACGGATTTCGGGGAGATGCAGGTGCAGGCGAACTGATTGAAGATGGTGTTGACCAGGATACTGGTTTACCGGTTTATTCTCTTTATGGAGAAACACGAAAGCCCACCGGTGATATGCTTGAAAGTGTAGATCTGCTATTGTTTGATATGCAGGATGTTGGTACCCGCTTTTATACATATAATGCCACCCTGGGGCTCATACTGGAAGCTGCATCAGAATTTGAAACAAAAGTCTGGGTGCTCGACCGGCCTAATCCACTTGGGGGCGAATATGTTTCAGGCTGGGTGCTTAAGCCGGAATTCACTTCTTTTGTTGGAATGTATCCGATACCGGTTGCGCATGGATTGACCCTGGGTGAATTGGGACTGATGATCATCGGGGAGCGTTGGGTTGAACTTGAATCCGTTCCTGAATACCGGGTCATCAGGATGGAAGGCTGGGAACGGCGTATGTTGTGGCCGGATACCGGTTTACCCTGGTTTCCGCCATCACCAAACCTGCCAACGTTTGAGCACGCGTATGCATATCCCGGCACATGTTTCATAGAGGGTACAAATCTGTCGGAAGGAAGAGGTACCAAAGATCCGTTTTTAATATTGGGTGCACCGGATACCGAATTTAATCAATCATCACTCGATCAGCTCCAATCGGAATTGTCAGGAGTGATAGTTGAAAAAAAGGTTTTTACTCCGGAGTCGATTCCCGGGAAGGCTTTAAATCCAAAACATGAAGGTGAAATTTGTAACGGCATCCGGCTCAGAATAACAGATTATCATCAGGCAGATCCGGTCAAAACCGGTTTGCAGGTGATGGCCTTTTTGTTGAAACATACTCCGGGTGCTGAGACAAATGATTTTCTGTATCATCTGGCAGGCACAAGAGAAATAGAACGGATTAAAGAGGAAAATCCGTCCGATTGGCAATTTGAAACTGCTCAGTTTGAAGAGCTAAGAGGCCAATACCTGCTTTATGAATAACACCCATCCTACATAGGA
>SLKH01000027.1 GCA_007134665.1 Balneolaceae bacterium | reverse complement strand
CTCTCAGTTGTACCGGAAGTAACTAGTGCTGTAAGGTCTGGCCGGGCCCTGTATGTAGCATTGACATTCAGCCGTGCATTTGCGGGGTCACCTTCCCAGATAATCGAACCGCCTTCAACAAGTTGAAACCTTCTCGAGATGATATCGCCGGCAACAAACTGGTAATCGCCACCTGTAATATTCATTCGTCCGAATATACTGAAGTTCTCATCTTCAAGGCTCAACCTGATTTGACCGGTACCGCTTGCTGCAAGTATTTCATTCGTAACCCGGTCAAAAATAAGCCGGAAGTTGACAGGTTGTTCAGCTATGAATTGCAAATCAAGTGTAAATCTCTCAACAAAAGTGAGTGCTTCGGGATCGATCTGGAAAACCTGGCCATTTCCATTTGTACCATTCATCAGATTTTCATCCCGGAAAGTTCGCCAATCAAATGAATCAACAAACTGGATGAAGCTGTAACTCTGCTGCAGATCGGCATCATCGACAACAGGTACGGAAATTCGCGATCCCTGTGATATCACAATAGGTTGTGTGGTTCGTAAGTATGGGTCAAAGTTTGAACCGGTAATTCTTGCCTGGCCAGTACCCCTGGCATTTGCATAAAAGGGGACATCCGGATCGTATGGGTTATCCATGAAAAGCAGGTTATTCAAATCCAGGGTCAGATCAAGGTAATTATAATCTGAAAAATCATCGAGGTCTACTGTTCCGGTCAGTATGCCAGTGCCACCCTGGGGATCTCTCAACCGAATATCTTCAAATATCAGTCCATCATAACGATCAAAATACAGGGTGCCATCAATGTTGTATGGCACATTTACAAAGAAGGGTACCCCCATAACATCCTGAATATCAAACTCAGCACTGAAATCATAATTTGTCAATGATCCTCTGATATAGCCGGTGCCACTTGAACGGCCTTCCATTTCCGTGACAATCTGGGGTACAATTACTGTTACAATCCACATGTCTATTTCACGAAGGTCAGCTTCAAATGAAAAGAATTCCTCATCAGGGTTATCCAGGTCCGGTGTCTTGAAATAACCATCAAACCTGAGATTGTGCCCGATACTGTCATTCTCTGCGTAGTAGTCCGGATAGCGGTCCGGATCGGTTAATACTGAAATACTGGTGTTAAACCTGTCTTCTGAAGTTGAATATTGACTATTGATTCTAACGTCTCCTACAAGGCGTTCATCGAGCATAAACCTTTTCACATTGAAATTACCTTCAAAAGTAGGGATTTGAGTAAGTGTTGTTGTATAAAAATCGCCATCAGCTGTTCCGGCGAATCTGACTCTGCCGCCAATTAATTCTGAAATTCTCTGCAGATTGAGGTTTCTGATAAGATATTCCACCTGATCATCTTCCGAACCACTGTAGATTCCATTGATTTCAATACGCTCATCATTACTGGTTAGATTCACATTTTCAAGCATCAGCGAGCGATCCTGAAAATAGGTTAAGACGGGAGTATTTTCAGTTCTCCAGGCATACGTATCACTGCCGAACATAAAATCCCTGATTTCAATGACGACATCTTCCGGGTTTAGCCTGGAAAAAACACTCAGATTCATATTTACTTCATCTTCAATACCACGTGATGAATGCTGAATCATGATACTGTCACTTCTCATGGATGTGTTGACATATCCATCTCTGAAATGAAAATTATTATATCTGTAATTTTCAGCATTGAGCTGAATATCCATGGTTCCATAGTCTCTGAATTTTTCAGCGTATCTGAGGCTGGTTGTAAAGTTTGCACTCATGGATTCGGATTCGAAATTACCATACCTGAATCCTGAATCATTTAATGAGCCGGTTAATAACAGGCGGTTATCATCTGCATTCAAATTCAGATTTAAACGCGATCGGGCTTCAAGAAGAGGTTCTTCCAGGTAATATTTTTGAAGGAGCTCGATTTCTTTTAATTCCAGGTTTATATGCAGGTTTGCTGAAGAAATCTGGTCAGAATGTGAGACCTCTTCGAATTGAAGAATAGCAGTGGAATCCATCGCAATCTCTTCAGCGATTTGATTTTTTATATACCCATTCCAGTGCCGGTACAGGTTATGGAGGTTTGTAGGGTAAATATCCCCCCGGACTTCTGCATCAAGGAAACTGCTTGTGAGCCGCAGATTTCTTTCACCTCCATCGATAACAGGAGTATCAAGGTCGGCATAGAGCTGGTGTGAGCGCAGAGTATCCACGCCGATTACAGATTCATCTACCTGGAAGCTGATCCTGCCGTTGAGGTCATCAGGATTGGAAAAGCTCAATTCTGAATTGAATTCGAGATTAATCGAAGTATTCGGTATGTCCATTCTCTGGAGAATATGCTGTATATCGATGTTCCTGGTCATCCCTTCAACAGATACGGTCCAGGTGTTATCCGATAAAGCAATTAAACCTGAAGATCTGATTTCAGAATCTCCATTTTGGAGAAAAAAGTCGTGATCGAATGCTTCATCTGCGATTTGGCCCCTGAAAATTCCCTGCGAAAAGTCGATATGATTAACATATCCGGAATCAAGATCTGCAGTAAAGTTCAGATGGATGAGATCTGG
This sequence comes from Balneolaceae bacterium, assembly GCA_007134665.1. Classification (GTDB taxonomy): domain Bacteria; phylum Bacteroidota; class Rhodothermia; order Balneolales; family Balneolaceae; genus SKRC01. Next base: position 12,613 of record SLKH01000027.1, on the reverse strand, counting down.
CTCAAATCCGGAACCTTCAAGTGAAACGACACCATTCAGGTGATTTCTCTCAATATGAGCAGGGAATACCGGAGACAGATCGAGTGAGTCCAGCCTGAGCTCAGCCTGATAACGCACCGGATCCTCAAATGCAAGGGCACCTTCGAGAACTACAGCACCCCGGTTTGTCTCTACATGTAGATCAGTATATAGATTCTGTAAATTGCCATTTAAACGGCCGTTGATTTGACTTTCGGATAGATAACTTACTTCCTCATCACCAAAAATATAATAGTTTTCAGAAATCAGGCGGAATATATCCGGCTGCAGTACGATATTAGACAGGTTTGCTTCATACTGAAAGTCACTGGTAGTTAAATTTCTGAGATTCCCGGTCAAATAAACAGAATTATCCTGTAAACGGGCGATAAATCTGTCAACATAAAGTGTCTCAAGGGTACCTTCAATATCGAGTTCAAGGTCTATATAATCATCGGTATAGGGGAATTCAGGCAAAAATTGAGCAATATGATTTCCACGGATCCATGTATTGTTCACGAACAGTTGATACGTCGCATTTTCAAGCTGGCTTTCCAGGTCCGCTTCATAGAGGTTCACCGGAGTAGCTGATCCCGAGAATTCAACCTGGGAATCTTCAACCCTGAATTGAAACCCGTTAAATTCCAGGTACTGGTCGTCACTGAAAATCTGTCCGCTCAGAAAAAAATTATCGAGGTCAGCACCTTCCATATCAGCTGAAATATATTCGATATCAAGAAAGCGCTGATGGGTTGAAACCTCAAGAAACAGATCGGCTTCAATATTTTGCAGAGTGAAGCTTGATGGGACAAAATATGAATCAGGATCGCGGTCGTGGATGTCTGTGGCGTACAGTTGTCCTCCTCTGGCGATGATTGATGGTGCGTACACCTGAATCCGTTCAAACAGATTTTCACTTCTTTCGCGGGGAACTCTTTCTATAGGTGTGAATGCCTGCTGGATAGTTAATATATCATTCTGTTCGGCTTTGATCAGGTGAACAACCGGATCATCAAGTTCAAATGCACGAATTGTAATGACTCTTTGCAGCAGGTCCCATAAACTAACTCTGATTGAGGTGTGCCTGATAGCTAATACAGGCTGATCGGAGTCATTGTCAGAAAAGACTCGGATATTTTCAAGACTGGCACTAAAGGGGAGAGTCCCTCCAAGGTTATCGATAGTGATTTTTCCATGGAATTGCTCATTGAAGAGTTCAGTAATCCTGTTTGAAATATATTCCTGGCTTTGCGGTAATTGCAAAGCACCAAACAGAATAAAACCACCCAGTGTGATAGTGATAAAAAGTACAACTATCATGGACAGTATAAAATTCCAGGCTTTATGTAACCATCTTAAAAACAAATTTATAAACCTAATCTTCTGTAAGGTAGCTATTTATTTGGAACTAATAAGATCCAGGGCATAATTCCATGCTTCTGTTATGAGGGAAGTATCACTCATCTCTTTAACGTAGGGCTTCTCCCAATCTTGCAGTAACACAAGTTTCAGGTTTTTTGTCAGTCGTTTTTTGTCGTGATACATTGCATCTACAAGCTTATTAACAGGTAGGGAACGAATCGAATCATCAATTTCATACAGGCCACTGAAACTTTCCAATATGGAGATATCCAATTCTCCTCCAATATTATTCGACAGATGTACAGCGGCTATCATTCCGGTAAAAACAGCTTCTCCGTGATTTATTTTGTCATAACCACTGCAGTTTTCCAGCGCATGGGCAAACGTATGCCCGAAATTGAGAATCATCCGCAGTCCGCTTTCTTTTTCATCCCGGGCTACAATATCTGATTTGATTTTCGCACATTTTCTAATCAGTTCATCCGGCATCTCACTTTCGGCAGAGAAACTCTTATTCAAGAATAGCTTTTCACATGTATCGAAAATACTCTTATCTCTGATAGCTGCATATTTCAGGATCTCACTTAACCCGTTAATCCACTGTTTTTTCGGTAGTGTTTTTAAAAAACCGGTATTCATTACAATTGCATCAGGCTGATAAAAGCTGCCGATCAGGTTTTTACCCTGCGGGTGGTTGAGGCCTGTTTTACCCCCGACAGAACTGTCAACCATTGCAAGTAACGTGGTTGGCAGGTGAATCAGTGGTATCCCTCTCATTACAACTGATGCAGCAAACCCGGCAAGATCTCCGGTTACACCGCCACCTATGGCCAGAAGTGGTGTATTTCGTCTTGCTCCATTCAAAAGAAGAAAATCGACTATTGATTTCCACTGGTCATAACTTTTACTGCTTTCACCAGACGGAACGACATATTCCGGGAGGGCGATCGATAGGTTATTTAGAAGCGATCTGATTTTAGCACCGAATTGAATCTCTGCGTTTTCATCAATCACAATAAAAATTCGGTCGGAATCATAAGATTGAAGTAAATTTGCAAATGGAATTTCCTGCAATTCACTTCGAACATAAACGGGATAGCTTCTGGAAGGAGTCTTAACTGAAAAATCAGCTTTCATGCATTGATAATTTTTTGATAACAGAATCAGCAACCAGTCCCGGATCATCTAAACCGGCATTAACTGTAATATGGGATTGCCGGTAGTATTGTAACCGTTCCTTCAACAGTTGTTGTATCCTGTCTATGGTCTCCGATTCATTTTTATTTTGCAAAATGGGGCGTGTCGAATCATTCTTGACACGACTGAAAAGTACGGATAGCGGAGCATCTAAAAAAATTAACACTCCTTTTAATTTCAGGTGATCAACGATTTTTTGATTTTGTAAAGCTCCTCCACCCAGGGCGATTACCATTTTTGATTTCCCGGCTGCATTAAATAATAATTTTTTTTCAAGTTTCCGGAATTCTGGTTCACCCTTTAATTTAAATATTTCGGAGATACTCATCCCGGCACCAGACTCGATAATATCATCAAGATCAGTAAAAGAAAAACTGAGTTTGTCTGCCAATATTTTGCCCACCGTCGTTTTGCCAGACCCCATCATTCCACAAAGAAAGATTGGCTTGGTTTTTGAATTACTCATGTCTATTGTAAAACTGTAAATTATTGATGCTCATATATAGTTAATGGTTTCAGTTATTTTCTGGGATCTTTCGGTTTAACCATAATCACCTCTTCACGGTGAACGTTAACAGTTCCTGCCGGTGCCCCTTTGGGTTTACTGACATACTTTCGCTTGGTATAGATGACCGGTACCAGTGCAGAGCCCTTTAACTTGGAATGCCAGGCTGCAAATGAAGCTGCTTTATGAATAATCTCCATGGGTGGCAGTTCCTTGTTGTTATTCATCCGGATCACAACATGAGAGCCTCCTGCACCCCGTGCATGAAGCCAGATATCTTCTTTATGTGCATCGGTTGTTAGTTGGTCATTACTTTTTGCATTTTTCCCTACCCAGATTTGATATCCTTTATGTTGTAGTTGAATATATGGGAGTGATTTTTTTTGTTCATCTTTATTATTGTAGCCTATCTGATGTAAATCACCTGTATGTTCTTTTTCCCAATCCTCAAGAGCATGAAGGTTTTCAATTTTATTCAGTGATTCCTGTAACCTTAAAAGGTGGTTGCTCTCGCGTTTCAGCTCTTTTTCTCTTCTCTCTGATTCCACTACCCTCCGCCTCGCTTTGGCAGCCCTGTCGTAATAATATTCTGCATTTTCTGAAATTGTTAAACCGGGCCTGAGCTCAATGGTACGTGTCTCATTTTCATTATATAAATCTTTTACGACGATTTTCCCTTCTGATGGTGAAATCTGTTGATGGGCATTTGCCATTAACAGGTGGGCGGTTTCTTCATATTTATCAGCCCGTTTTAAAGCTTTATCAGATTTTTCAAGTTGTTTTAGTGCACGTTCAGTTTTTTTCAGCTGCTTTGAAATACGTGAAGCAATATGATCCCTGCGTTTCTCAAACCTTCTCAGATGAGAAGCCTTATAATAAGTAAATTTAATTGCGTCATTGACTTCTTCGAAGACGTTAAGATTCTCAATGGGAAGCAGATTATCAGGTATCAAACATAAGTTACCTGTTGAAAGTACCCGAAAGGAGGGCTTTTCCATCATTTTGCCGGTTAAATTATTTACAACGGATTCTACTGTTGATGCATCAGCATTCTCGAGGTTGTAATGTTCGATTACCGGCTTGATCAGATGCCTTGGGAACTTCTGATCGAAATGCAGTACCATTTGTCGGGCACCAGTTATCGTATCGGGAGATTTGACGGCACCCGGTTTCCTCGGCTTCGGAGCCTGTTTTCCCTTCACCTTACTTTGATTTTTAAATGAGTCCACGATGGTTCCATTATCAACAAGATATAGGTTAGCCTGATTTCCAAAAAGCTGAAATAACAGATTCGGAGCGTCATAAAAAAAAATGGTTAGTAACCGGTCACCTTCTGCCAGGTCAACTTTCTTAATTTTTTTTTCGTTAAGCTGTTCAAAAAATTGTAACACATTACTTTTTTTCGGCGGACGGTATTTATCTGTAAACAGGGCGGTTTCAACGGGATTTGAACTGAAAACCAGACGAAAACCATCACTGTTTTTTTGATGATTGGTAAAATATCCTTCCCAAACATTTTTATGCGGCGATATACTGAAGTCAAATCGGGCAGAATACAATTTGTGATTTAGATGTTCTCTTAGATATATTAATGTATAATAATTATTCATCGCGAATGTCTATTCAAGCTGAAGGGAGTAAACTGTAAATTTATGAACATCTGAAATATGCAATATCCAATTTTTCACTCTTTAGTGAATAAGATAAAAGCATCACTGACCAAGAGTAAGATTAATGTATCAAAATTCAGAACCTGGGAAGAAACCCAAATTAATGCAACCGGGTTGGAGATCTGGATTGATTTGTCCGAATCAACGGATCATCTGAAATCCGTGTCGATTAATTTTGATTGGGATCGCTTCAGGGAAGCGGCCATAGCAAAACAATTGCAGGGTACGGAGAAACATCCTTTATTGAAAGCAGCACATCTTGTTGAATCAAATGTGGAGCCGGTTATTGATATAGAAGTTGTCTGGTATTTTGACCAGGATAAATGCCAGCCTGATGAAACGAATGGGGATGGAAATTACAGAATTCAGGTGGCCAGCCAGTGGATGGCTGAAGCCAGCAGGCAGGTCAATGAATTACTGTTATCAGACGATATTATCACCCGTTGGCATATTGAAATAGAAGGGGACGAAAAAGGGAAATATCTGACAGCGATAAATCTGATATCCTATTTCCAGTATACACTTTCAGATCAGAATAGCCTGAACAATGTTCACCAATATGTTGAACGGAAAATTTATCATCTGCTATACAAGATTAACCGTGTCATAAGAATTGCCGACAAGTCGGTCGTAATACCTGCTGCATAAAAAATAGGGCTGCCTGATGGATGTGGCATCTGTAATCAGACAGCCCTGAAAAAGTTTTTATTTTTTCTTTTTATGCCTGTTTTTGCGTAATCGTTTCTTTCTTTTGTGCTTGGCGATTTTGGAACGCTTTCTTTTCTTTCCGCTTGGCATAGGTAGTCACCTAATCGTTGTTTAAAATTTAATGAATAAGATTCTAATGACGAGAAAAACCGTCTGATAGCAATTTTGACAAATTACGAAAAAAATCTGTCAGTTATACAACGGTTTGAAGCTCCCGAGCGTATTTCCGGAACAGTATGTGTAATCTCGTATAGATTAAAGTGATATTAATTCAAAGTGATATAGGTGTTTTTCCATAAAGTTGGGTATTTTGCCGTGCTTAACTAATATCTCAGTTATCAGCAGTAAAAATAAATTTTGGTTCAATAACAGAATATCATTTTTGTATCTTCAGAGCCGAATTATGAATATGAATTATTTATGCCTGATTTAATTAAAGTTGCAAAGTTTGGTGGAACAAGTCTTGCTGATGCAAATGCCATGAACCGGTGTGCATCTATTATTGAATTTGACAGCGACAAGCGGATAATTGTATTAAGTGCAACATCCGGTACAACCAATCTGCTTGCTTCACTCGCAACCATTGACGACCTATCCGCACGATTATCAGTTTTTGAGCAGATCAAAGAAAATCACCATAACATTCTTAGTGATTTGAATTTGCCGGATGAATACCAGAAAATGCTTGACGAACTTTTAAGTGGATTGAAGGCGAAAATAGAATCAGCGGAACCGCACGATATTCGGGAAATGGATACGCTGTTATCTTACGGGGAGCGCCTCTCTTCAACACTCTTTACCGGCCTGCTCAACAGCAAGGGAATTGAAGCAGCTTATGTTGATGCGCGAAAAATTATAAAAACCAATTCTCAATATGGTGATGCGGAGCCACTTGTCGATCAGATTCGTGACAGGGCAGAGAAGTTTTTGTTACCGGAGATCAAATCCAAAAGATTGGTTACCCAGGGTTTTATTGGTTCTGATAAAGCAGAAATTACCACTACTCTTGGCCGCGGAGGCAGTGACTATACCGCAGCATTGCTGGCTGAAGCCCTGGATGCAGATGTACTTGAGATCTGGACCGATGTAAATGCGATCTATACAACAGATCCAAGGATCTGTTCAGATGCCGTACCCATTACCGAAATGACTTTTGATGAAGCAGCGGAGCTCTCCTTTTTTGGTGCCAAAGTTTTACATCCTGCTACTTTGAAACCGGCGATCAGAAAAAATATAAAAGTTTATGTAGGGTCCAGTATCTACCCGGATCAGCCTGGCACGTGGATAGTGAAAAATACTCTTGATAAACCGATAATCAGGGCGATTTCTCTGCGACCCGAACAAACTCTTATTACGGTACATAGTCTTGATATGCTTCACCGCCATGGATTTCTGGCAAAGCTGTTCCAGATTTTGGCCGAATATAAGATCAGTGTCGACCTTGTTACAACCAGTGAAGTGAGTGTTTCACTGACGATCGATACCAATCAGACGGGGCTTCTACAGCGTCTCTCACCTGAAATGATCAAGGAACTTGAGAGTATTGCTGAAGTTCAGGTTGAAAAAGACCTTGCTTTAATTGCACTTGTCGGTAATAATCTGGATTCAACTGCTGGTGTAAGCGGGCCCTTATTTAATATGCTTGATAACATCAACATACGGATGATTTGTCACGGGGCAAGCTCTCATAATCTCTGTTTTCTGGTTGATCAGCAGAAAGCGGCATCAGTGGTGCAGAAACTTCATAAATATTTCATTCCTCAAAAAGTAGAAAACTGAAATTAACCATAAAATGAAAACAGCACTGATAGGTGATGGGAAAACCGGTGGATATGTCAAAAAACTCCTGAAAGATGAAGATGTTGTCGTATTTAATGAAGACAATAAGCCGACTGCTGAAGAACTGAAGAATTGTGACGTTGCTATTATTTTTGTACCTGGAATTGCTGCGGATGAGTTGATTGAACCTGTATTATCTTCCGGCATTCCAGCAGCCTGGGGTACGACCGGTTATAAATGGCCGGAAGATCTCCCTGAAAAGATTAAGGTTGCCGGAGCTAAATGGGTGATTGCATCGAATTTCAGCCTTGGCATGAATATTATGAGAAAGTGTCTTCAGGCAGTTGGGAAAGGTTCACATTTTCTACAGGATCCTGAGTTTCATATTCATGAAATTCATCACAAAGATAAATTGGATGCTCCCAGCGGAACAGCACTTAAATGGCAGGAATGGCTGGGTGTTGACAACGTCTGGATCTCTCATAACCGGGAAGGCGATGTAAAAGGTATCCATTCCCTGCATGTTAAGACTGAATTTGAATCTCTTTTTCTGAAACATGAAGCACATGATCGTGCGGTTTTTGCTCAGGGAGCAATCTGGACCGCCCGGTTCCTGGTAAACAAAACTTCCATATTACCCGGGATGTATACTTTCGAATCAATTATAGATCTGGCATTTAGTAACGAAATATGACTTTTAGAGATATTACATTATGGACAGCACTTGTAACCCCGATGAACAGCGACGGCTCAGTGGATTTTCGGGGCCTGGAGTCGATTATCAAACGACAGGAAGCTGCAGGTAATGGAATACTTTTAATGGGAAGTACAGGGGAGGGCCTGGCCCTTGGTGATGAAGAAAAAGTATCAATTGTCAACTTTGTATCGGATATAAACCCGGGCACACCTGTGATGGTGGGTGTGGGGGGATTTAATCTTGAAAAACAGAGTAAATGGATCAAAGGTTGTAATGCTCTCAATATTGATGCATTTCTGCTGGTATCACCTCTGTATTCCAAACCCGGGCCGGTTGGCATGGAGCAGTGGTTCAGGTCATTGCTTGATGCATCTGATAAGCCTTGCATGCTTTATAATATTCCGGGACGAACCGGGATTGAGATTCCACCTGCAGTTATTAAAAGATTATTCGATCACGAAAACATGTGGAGCCTGAAAGAAGCGAGTGGTGATATTTCTGATTACCGGGCATTCAGAAATACAACACCGAAACTTCCAATATATAGTGGAGATGACAAAATGCTCCCGGTATTTGTGGAAGCTGGCTGTAACGGCCTGGTTTCAGTGGCATCCAATGTATGGCCTGAAGCAACCAAGCGGTATGTTGAATTATCTTTACAGAAGGAGACCTCATCGTTTGAGGAGGTGTGGCCGCCGGCTATTCGGGCACTTTTTTCAGTTTCAAACCCGATTCCGGTAAAAGTATTGATGGTCGAGAAGGGCTGGATTCAAAGCGCTGCTCTAAGGCTGCCATTGACAAGCCGTGAACTTGTGGATAAAGAAAATTTGTATCTGGCGGATGAATCGATTTCAGATTGGTATTCAAATCATAAAATAAAAATTTAGCAGTAGTATGAAATGGGAACAAACATTGGAACTCCTTGAGAAAGGTGAAATCAGAGCAGCTGAGCCGGTCGGTGACGACTGGAAAGCAAATGTGGAAGTGAAGAATGCAATTTTAGATGCATTTAAAGCAGGTAAAAATGAAGAGTATGAAGGTGCTTACGAAGGTTTTGTTGACAAACATAACCTGTCACCCCGGAAATTTACTGTTGGTGATAAAGTCAGAATGGTTCCCGGTGGCAGTTCCGTCCGCCGCGGTTCTTACATTGCGCCCGGAGTGATTATCATGCCCCCTGCTTATGTAAATACCGGAGCATATGTAGATGAAGGCTCAATGATCGATAGCCATGCCTTGGTTGGATCCTGTGCCCAGGTAGGAAAGAATGTTCATTTATCTGCCGGAGTACAACTGGGTGGTGTGCTTGAACCTGTTGGATTGAGTCCCGTTGTTATTGAAGATAATTGCTTTATCGGGGCCGGAGCAGTAATTGTTGAAGGGATTCTTGTAAGAAAACGTGCTGTTATTGCACCAGGGGTTGTTCTGTCTAAATCTGTTCCGGTTTATGATTGTGTAAATGAGAAACAACTTGGCAAAGGTGCACCCATTCCTGAAGGAGCTGTTGTTGTGCCGGGCACCCGGCCGGTTGGTTCTGAATGGGCAGATGCAACAGGGCTCTCCGTATCCTGTGCATTAATAATAAAATACAGAGATCAAGGCAGTGACGCATCACTCGAACTTGAAGATGCATTGCGATAATCTGTGATGAAATAAATTTCTGAAAAACTGTAAGGAATTGCTTTCTGACAGTTCTTATACTATAAGGAGTTAATCTTAAATAAAAATTAGGTAATACACTATGAGTTCACTCAATAAGGCAATGATCATAGGGAGACTTGGCCAGGACCCTGAGGTCCGGTACACGCAATCGAATACGGCTGTAGCTACATTAAGCATAGCAACCAGTGAACGGTTCAAAGACAGAAATGGTGAACTGCAGGAACGAACCGAATGGCACCGGGTTGTTGCTTGGGGCAGGACTGCTGAAATATGCCAGGAATATCTGAAAAAAGGATCACTTGTTTATATAGAAGGGCCGATCCAGACCAGGGAATGGGAGGACAAGGAAGGTCAAAAGCGATATACTACGGAAATCAAAGCATTGACCCTCACTATGCTCGACAGCCGGTCTGGCTCTGGAGGCGGCGGAATGAAGCAGGAATCAAACAATAAACAGATGGCTAATGCCTCAAATATTGATGATTCCTTTGACGATATGGATGATGATCTTCCATTTTAACCTCAGGTAAGGTAAGTTACCTTCAAAATTATTAAATTGAGTGGCAGTTATATGACTGCCACTAATTTATGTCGATACGACAGATTACATTTCAATAAACGAACCGTTATTGGAAACATTAGACGAACCTCCAAGTAACAGTTTACATATCGCACTCCAAAACAGTGCGGATTTGGCTGAAATCGCTGAGCCATTAAGCGTCATTTCCCTGTCTATTTATCTGCTAATCATTTTTTTGGGGTTGGTCCTGAGTGCAATTTTTTCCGGTGCTGAAGTCGCATTCTTTTCTCTCGTTAATCAAATGGACAAACTGGACAGGGATCAGAAACCCGGTGGCCGGGATGTAAAAATCATCCGGATGCTTGAAAAGCCACGTCGTTTGCTGGCAACCATTTTGATAGGGAATACATTTGCAAACATATTTACATCAGTTTTCGCTGCAGTTCTGACCGGACGGATCGCTGCATATTTAATCGTGTCGGAAGTGATCGTTTATGCCATTGAAATTGTGGTACTCACTTTTATGATACTTATTCTCAGTGAGATTACACCAAAGATCATATCGATTAACAACCCACTTAAAATGTCAAGGCGTTTTGCGCTGTTCATTTACATTCATTTCATTTTACTTAATCCAATTTCAAAATTGATTGCCAACAGCACGATGGCAATCGAAAAACGCCTCCCGAAACCGACAAGTAAAATGACTACCGATGACCTCAAAGCAATGGCTGAAGTTGGGGAGCAATCCGGTTCAATTCATGTTGACGAACGTGAGATCATTGAAAATGTAATTGAATTCGGCCATACAATCGTACGAGAAATCATGATATCCAGGGTCAACATCGTGGCGGTTTCGGTTGAACAGACACTGGATGAAGTAATCACCCTGATCAGAGAAAAGGGATTATCGAGAATGCCGCTCTACGAAAATGACCTTGATAATATACTTGGAATCATCTACGCCAAGGATGTGCTGCCTTATATAAATTCGGACATGGATGAAACTTCGATTAACTGGAAAAGTATAGCCAGGAAAGCACTGTTTATACCGGCTACGAAAAAGCTTGATGATCTTCTGCGCGATTTTCAACAGGAGAAGACACACCTGGCCATTGTTGTAGATGAATATGGTGGTACTGAAGGGCTTGTAACACTTGATGATATCCTGGAAGAAATTGTCGGCGATTTGGGTGATGAATATGATGAAGAGGAAGAAAAATTATATACCCAATTCAAAAGTGGAGTCTTTATTTTTGATGCTAAAATTGATCTTGATGATATGGAAGAAATTCTTGGCAGGGAAATAACTTCAGCTGATGATGATTTTGAAACCCTGGGAGGACTTATCTACCATCTAACAGAACGTATACCAAATGTTGGTGAACGAATGATATATAAAGACCTGGAAATGACTGTTCATTCTGTTCGGAACAACAGGGTAAAAAAACTCAGAGTGAAACTCCTGCCAACTGCAAATATGAAAATAGACCCATCTAAAGTTTGAGTGCAGATAAACGAAGTATAATGGATTCTTCTGATGTACAGATCCGGCAGAATGTCAGTCTGAAACCTTATAATACTCTGGGAGTAGATGCAATTGCCGATCGATTAATAGCTATTTCAAAAAGCAGAGATCTGTATGTTCTATTTCAAAATAAATTATTGAACGATAACATAATCGTGCTCGGAAGTGGAAGTAATATCCTGTTCAGGGGAAGAGTGAATCAACTTGTATTGAAAAACGAGGTTCAATTTCTGGAAATTCTTGATGAATCTGAAAAACAGATTATTATCAAATCGGGAGGAGGTAACAATTGGCATGAATTGGTTACGGCATGTGTTAAAAAAGGGTGGGGCGGCATAGAGAACCTGGCATTGATCCCGGGAACTGTGGGAGCTGCACCGATTCAAAATATCGGGGCATACGGAGTTGAATTGCAGGACCGGTTTATTTCACTGGAAGCTTTTAACCTGAGTTCCGGGGAAATTGAAGTTTATAAAAAAGATGACTGCAGATTCGGTTACAGGGACAGTATTTTTAAAAATGAGTTAAAAAACAAACTGGTTATTTTGTCTGTAACCCTTGCATTATCTAAACCACCGCATCGTATTAAAGGGAAGTATCAATCACTAAAGGAATGGTTGAAAAATAATCATATACATAATCCATCAATATCGGATATTTATAAGGGGGTGGTGGAAATACGAACAAATAAATTGCCAAATCCGTCTGATCTTGGTAATGCAGGAAGTTTTTTTAAAAATCCGGTCATCAGTAAATCAGAATTTGAACAATTGGAAGAAAGATTCCAGACAGTTCCATCCTACCCCGCGGGTAATGAAAAAGTAAAAGTACCAGCCGGCTGGCTGATTGAAAAAACAGGCTGGAAGGGCAAAAGAGTGGGAAATACGGGCACTTATAAAAACCAGGCTCTTGTTATAGTCAACCATGGTGGTGCAACCGGCGAGGAGATCTGGAATTTGGCAAAGCG
>SLKH01000024.1 GCA_007134665.1 Balneolaceae bacterium | reverse complement strand
TTTTTATCCGATAACACTTAAGTGATACTGTTAATCTGGTTATTATGCCTAAAAACCGCGCTCTCATCATTGGTGCAGGTATTGCCGGGATATCCGCTGCTTATTATCTGAATAAGGCCGGATTCGAGGTCACTGTAATCGATAAAGAATCCGGCCGGAATAACTGTTCGTATGGGAATGCAGGAATGATTGTACCCAGCCATATTATCCCTCTTGCATCACCGGGTATGATCAGCAAGGGATTACGATGGATGTTAAATGCCGAAAGTCCGTTTTATATCCGGCCGCGAATGAACCTGGATCTGATTTACTGGGCCTGGAAATTTAGAAAAAGTTCAACAGAGAAGCATGTCCGGGAATCAGGACCTGTGCTCAGAGATCTGCTTCTTAAAAGCCGGGAACTTTTAATAGAAATTGAGGAGAATGAAAATCTTGAATTTCAATTTAAAAAAAATGGCCTGTTCATGTTCTGTAACACCCAAAAAGGACTTGACACTGAAGCTGAGACAGCATATAAAGCTCAGGATCTTGGAGTTCCCGCAAAAGTTTTGACACCGGCTGAAGTTAAAAATAAAGAACCGGGTTTTGACTTCAGGATCACGGGGGCTGTCTACTACCCGCTGGACGCCCATCTGCACCCTGGTTCGTTAATGAATGGGCTGAAAAAATTGTTGAATTCCAGGGGTGTTAGTTTTATTTATGATACAAAAATCTCCCGGTTTGAATCGGATTCTACAAAAATCACAACTGCAACAAGCAGTGACGGATTGACCTGGAAAGCTGATTATTTTATTATTTGCGGAGGTGCCTGGTCTGCAGAATTGGCTAAAACATCAGGGTTAAAGATTCCATTACAAGCAGGAAAAGGATATAGTATTACCCTGAATGAACCGTCCCTGATTCCTGAAAATTGCGGAATCTTTGCAGAAGCAAAAGTTACAATGACACCGATGGATCATGCACTCCGGTTTGGAGGTACAATGGAAATAGTGGGTACCGATAGACGTATCAATACCAAAAAATTGACCGGTTTGAAAAAATCGGTTTGTAATTACCTGCCTCAAATTAATATGGCCGATCTTGAAACAGAGACAATCTGGGTAGGTCTTCGCCCCTGTTCTCCCGATGGCATGCCTTACGTGGGTGCTGCGATGAAATTTAACAACTTGTTTGTTTCCACCGGACACGCCATGATGGGCATGAGTCTTGCACCGGCTTCAGGCCTGATAATATCAGAAATGATTTCTAATGGCCGTTCCGATCTTTACCATCAAAAAATTGACCCGAACCGATACAATTAGCACCACCGGATTTTTTGATGCTGAAGCTGAAGTTCGCAGATCATTTGCCGGCAACTATGATCCCATGTACCAGATAGCATATATGATTGGCGGGATGCAAATTCATGCCTTGTATAAGGATCTTGTGAAAGCCGGGCAGATGGAAGCCAGGGATTTTCACGACCGAATATTAAAAGAAGGCAGCGTACCTATCCGAATAGTTAAAGCGATTCTGCTGGAAGAGAGTTTAAACCGGGATACCGTTCCCGACTGGGATTTTGCAGAATATATTTATGAATAACTTTGCCTGTACCTGATTATTCAACTACATTCAATCGGATAACAAAAAATTTCAACAAGGAACCTATATCCCTGATTTATATGAAAATAATATTGATGTTAACACTCTTGATGAGCATGGGAATTTATCCGGATTCTAATACTTATAATGATGAGTTTGACTCATCATATAACAGTGAAGTAATACGTGAAATCGATGGAAGTGCAACCAAACTGATCAGTCTGGCAGAGGCTATTCCTGAAGGTCAGTATGAGTGGCGTCCGGCTGATGGAGTACGATCGATATACGATGTATTTGCTCACATCGCTGCAGCTAATTATACCATTTCCTCAATGATGGGTGCTGATATTCCGGACGGAATAAATCCACGTGAATTTGAACAAGCCGGATTTTCAAAAGAGGAACTTATTAACGTACTTGAACAATCCTTCCGGCATTTAAAATCAGTTATTGAGAATGTTGGCACCGAAGAACTGAATAATGAAACTCCATGGTATGGCGGCAGCACCAATACCGTGCGTGGGGTCATGCTTGCTATAACAAGGCATATGGGAGAACACCAGGGGCAGCTGATCGCGTATTCCAGAATGAATAACATCACGCCACCCTGGAGTCAATAAACATGAGTAAAATTACACATATTCAATACACAGTTGCTCAATGCTTATACTGATAGTATCCTGCTTTGTCTATTGAATGAACGTAAAACCCATAATAGTCATTAGAATACATAAATAATACGCCATGCCAGAAGAGTGGAAAGGCAAAACGCAAAAGTGAATAGACTGCAGGCCGATGACCACGGACTGAAGTACCCCCGTCTCCGGTTAATGGTATTTCGTCATGTTCATCATTTTACTTTTCAAACTCATTATTTTAGAATTTTATCATCATAACTCCGGAATAATCTATAAATTATAATCCTGATGATAACTTCGGGTTAAAATTTTAATTCAGAAGATTTCTGTCCATTTATGAATAAAGACGAGCTTCGAAAGCTACAAACACCATTAAAGCAAAAATATAAAGAGAACCCAGGCTCTGCTACTATAACACTCAAAGCTAAATCTGTTTTGGATGAAAACCTTACCTGTAAGGTGGAAACAGGAAAAGCAATGGTTGAAGCCGGCCTGCACCCTGCTACCGGCGGCGACGGGTTATCCGCTTGTTCTGGAGATATGTTGCTTGAAGCCCTGGCAGCCTGTGCGGGAGTTACACTCAATGCCGTTGCCACAGCCATTGATGTTGACCTTCGGCATGCTGAAGTGCATGCAGAGGGAGATCTCGATTTCAGGGGTACGCTCGGTGTTTCAAAGGAAGCTCCTGTTGGATTCAAAAATATCAGGCTTTACTACGATTTGGAAACCGATGCATCTGATGAACAAATTGATACGCTCTTGAAACTTACAGAGCGTTACTGTGTTGTTTATCAGACGTTGCGAACACCGCTTTCAATTGAGGTAAATCGGACTATAAAGCCAGCCTGAACTGTTAGTCTGGCCAAAAATCAGATAAAAACCTGAATTAATTTTTTAAATCAAGCTCAATTTAGGAGAGCATCAATCAGCCTAACCTGGTTATGTTTGCTAATCCTTAACTAACAACTGCAAAAGTTTAGTAAATAAGTTACATCTGTTAAATATGTAACTTTACCATTTAAATCAATAAGCGTTGTGAGCTTAATTTGATTAGAATACAAGTTCTGAAGAAGGGAAATTATATTCAATCTAAATAATTATTATTAATGTTGATGATATGAACAGACAATTCAAGGATGTCTTATTTCATCACGACTGACATCAAATTGTAGAGAAAGCTCAACTTAAGCAATAAGTACAACATGAAACTATATATTAAATACATGGTGAGTTTGCGGTGTAAAATGCTTGTTAAGAGTGAGCTTGAAAAACTTGGGCTGACTTGTATTTCTGTGGATCTTGGAATGGTTGAGATCAGGGAAGATATCTCAAAGGAACTACTTGAGACATTCAACAAAAACCTGAAGAAATCGGGACTGGAGCTGCTGGATGATAAAAAGAATATCCTGGTTGAAAAGATTAAAGCTGTGATTATTGAAATGATTCACTATTCTGATGAAGTTCAAAAAGTTAACGACTCAGATTATATCAGCGAGAAACTTAATTACGACTATACCTATCTCTCCAATACATTTTCGGAAGTAAAAGGAATGACAATTCAGCAATACATCATTCTGCACAAGATAGAACGAGTGAAAGAGCTGCTGATCTATGATGAGCTCACTCTTACTGAAATCGCTTATAAATTACATTATAGCAGCGTTGCCCATCTCTCGAACCAGTTCAAAAAAGTTACGGGGCTGACTCCTACATACTTTAAAGACTTGAAAGAAAAGCGTACCAGAAACCTGGAAGATCTGTAAACAAAAAAACTTCTAAGATATCCCATCCATACTTACTTCCTCATACCCACTTTTGATTACGGTTGAAATCATCTTAAAGCGCTCTTTAGCTTCAACAATAATATGAGTTTTCCCTTTTTCTAACTCTTGATTATTTGAATTCATAGGGGATTAGATAGTTAGAGTAGCCGCCGATTATACGGATTTAAGCAGTAATCTT
>SLKH01000267.1 GCA_007134665.1 Balneolaceae bacterium | reverse complement strand
TTAGGTATCGCCATGAAAGCTATATCTGCAGCAAAACTTTACAACCTCACTGATGAAGATTTAATGGAGCAGTTTCAAAATGGAACAATCCATGCATTTAATATATTGGTAAGCAGGTACAAAGACAGGCTTCACAACTTCCTTTACCGATATACACATAACCATGAAGATTGTGAAGATTTGGTACAGGAAACGTTTCTCAGGGTACACCGCAGCAGACATTCTTACGAGCGGATTGCAAAATTTTCTACCTGGATGTATACGATTGCCCTTAATCTTGCCAAAAGCCTCTACAAGAAAAAACAGAGGATGCAGAAAGTTTCGATTCATGAAGATCCGGATGATTCGGAATCCCGGGAAATGGTATTTGAGGATTCAAATGTGCTTCAGGATGAGCATCTGCATCAAAAGCTTTGTGTTAAGGAGCTCGAAAAAGCATTAATGGAACTAAACGAGGAATTCAGGGAAGCAATTGTTCTTCGTGATATTCAGGAATTGACCTACGAGGAAATTGCTGAAATTACCGGAACTGCCATGGGTACTGTAAAATCCAGAATTAACCGTGGCAGGCAGCAACTCCAGGAGATTTTAAATGATTACATGAAACCGGAAACAAAATGATGCATTGTGGGTTTTAGAAGTAAAAGGGTTTGGTTATACAAACCCTGATTCATTAAAAATTTCACTTTTAAAGCCTATGTATAGCCATCAATTTACAGAAGAAACCATCGATGATATCATCTTACAATATTCAGATGAATCATTCAGCTTCAGAGACGCCATTTGGTTTGAAGTTCTGTTGAAGCAAAAACCGGAGTATTATAAAGTAGCTCAAACAAACAGGGAAATTAGAAATAGCCTTCAGTCACTGCCAAAGTTAAAGGCAGCACCGGGTTTTGAAGCCAGGCTGGCTATGAGAATTGAAAGTGAGTGTTGATACGTGTAATTGTATCATCACTCATTTTTTTAATGACGTTTTTTTGTTAGCAGGCTTACGATAACTACGAATACAACTGAGCCGATAATCGACCAGATGATCGGAAATGTACTGCCGCCAACCTCTATATTGAAAAGTTCGGGTAATCCAAGCTGAGCACTCATCCACGATCCCAATAACGCCCCGATAAATCCAACTACAATCGAAACGATACATCCGCCGCGGCTAAAACCGGCAATAGACTGGCCGATGGAGCCACAGATACCGGCAATAAGTAGAAGTAATAAGAATTCAAGTAGAGTCAAAATGGTCAGGTTATTTACAGATTAATGATTTTATAATATAATTCAGCAATTGTTAATTCTGAAGTGTAATTGTAAAAGATTATTTCTGAATGGCTTCGGCTGTCACTGTACTCATTTTCACAAATACAAATGTATTCCTGTCTGATATTGAGTCAAGTAAAGAGATTGGTCAATAACTTAGAAGTGTTTCTATTTTTTCCCGTAATCTATTTTCAGCGAGATAACCGGTTTCCAGTTCACGGTTGAATGGTACAGGAGTATTGAGTGAAGAACAACGAAATACGGGGGCATCCAGAAATTCAAAACACTGTTCTGTGATGCCTGCAGAAATTTCACTCATTGGCCCCATCATTTCAGAGGGTTCCTGCAGCAACAAAACTTTCCCTGTTTTTTTGACCGATTGTTGAATCGTATTCCAATCAATGGGTGCAAGGGATCTCAAATCAATAATTTCAATAGAATACCCTTTAACTTCGAACGATTTTGATACATTTTCTGCCCATTGAAGGCCAAGGCCGTACGTGATAATTGATAGATCTTTGCCATTCTTCCTGATCATAGCACGATCAAGATCTGTAAATGACGCTCTTATGGGGGTTCGGCCTTTCAAACTTCGGTAGAGTTTCTTGTGCTCAAAAAAGAGTACGGGGTTCGGGTCATATAGAGCTGTGTAAAGCATATTCAGGGCATCTTCTGTCGTTCCGGGCACAAGGATTCGAAGTCCGGGATGGCTCATAAACCAGCCCTCCGGAGATTGAGAATGAAATGGCCCGGCTCCGACGCCGGCACCATGTGGAGCCCGAATCGTAATATTCAAAGGTGGCATCCACCTGTACCGGCCTTTGGATAGTGTATTAATGATCTGATTGAAACCACACGAAATAAAATCAGCAAACTGCATCTCTATCACAGGCTTATAACCTGCCAGGCTTAATCCTGCAGCTGCTCCGATGATACCAGATTCAATTATAGGGGTATTACGAATCCTCTGCTTTCCAAATTGTTCAACAAAACCTTCAGTAACTTTGAAAACGCCGCCATATTCAGCGATATCCTGACCCATCAATATGAACTTCTCATCTTCAGAAAATGCTTGTTGAAGTGCCAGTTGAATTGCATCGATGAGTCTTGCCTCTTTGGTTTCAACAGAGGTGACGTTTACTAAAGTATGATTGTTGGCTTTGAATAAACCGGCATCCTGTACTTCATTATCCTCATCAAAAACCGGATTTGAAGATTTAATCGCTTTCTGAAGTGCAGGTTCAAAGGATCTATTGATTTCGGATCGGATATCATCGAAATCTGCTTGATCAAATCCATGTTTCAACATATCTGATTCCAGGCGTTTGATTGGATCTTTTTCTTTCCATGTATCAAGTATTGCATCAGGTATGTAGAATGTCCCCGATGCTTCCTCATGACCGCGTATTCGAAAGGTTAGTGCTTCAATCATCACCGGTTTACCTTCCAAAGCGATTTTTCGTGCATCGGTGATCGCATTTTTGACAGCAAAAATATCGTTTCCATCTATTTGGATGCCATGAAGTCCATAACCGTCAGCACGGTCGACAAGATGCTCACAAGCATATTGCTCTTCAGCAGGTGTTGATAATGCATAGCCGTTATTTTCAATAACAAATATAACTGGCAGGTTCCACACACCAGCGAGGTTTAAGGCTTCATGGAAGTCGCCCTCACTGGTAGCTCCATCACCGCAAAAACTGAAAACTACCTGTTGTTCACCATTGAGTTTGTTTGCAAGTGCTATTCCATCTGCTACAGGCATGGTTGCAGCAAGATGTGAAATCATCCCTGCTATTCGGAATTCCGGAAGACCAAAGTGAAACGAGCGGTCCCTGCCTTTTGTGAATCCGTCTTTTTTCCCGAGAAGTTGACAAAACAGGGGGTAGAAGGGGACATTCCTGGATGTAAAAACTCCCAGATTTCGATGCATGGGTAGTATATAATCATTGCTGTCTGAATAAAAACCAACGCCTACAGATATTGCCTCCTGGCCGATACCTGAAAACCATTTACTAATCTGATTCTGCCGGAGCAGATTTAGCATCCTCTCTTCAATCAGTCTCGGCAACAATAAAGACCGGTATAAGTCTGTTAAGTGGTTCTTGTTAAAATTATTTCCGGTTGGAGTCATTTAATTTTAAAATTCTGTGTAATTTGTATGTTTTGAAAACAAGTGAAATCAAATGGAATAAGATTAACAGCTATCCATCAATAGATTGAAATAAAATAATGAAACACAAACTTTAAACAGGATATCAAATCACCCTAACAAGTTTAGTTAACAATGACAAACATGGAAGCCCTTGGAAGGCAAATTCTTGTTGAGCTTTACGATTGTGATGATTCAAGAATCAACGATGTGATTTATATTGAACAGGCAGTCATTCAGGCTACAAAAGAGTCGCAGGCTACAATAATTTCGCACAATTTTCACAAATTCAGCCCTTATGGCGTAAGTGGTGTTGTTGTGATTGCAGAATCACATGTTGCAATTCATACCTGGCCAGAATACAGATATGCTGCAGTAGATATTTTTACTTGTGGTGATACAATAGATCCATGGTTAATTCAGGAGAAATTGAAGGAGCTGTTTGATTCCGGAAATGTATCCAGTATGGAAATGAAAAGGGGGATGTTTAAAGTCCCGAAGGGTGAGAAACTGCTTTTTAAACCCTCTTCTGCAGGACAAACTACTTAATAAAACGAATTCAGACTTTTTATGATGGTTAAAACCCCCAACGCTTTCTGTCTCGTGAAGGGTGCAGCAGAAGGGCGTACACGACTAAATGCTTTTGATAATGCACTTCTTGAAGCTGGAGTTGGAGATACAAATCTGATGAGAATGAGCAGTATTCTCCCACCTGCAGCAAAACAAGTTGAAATTATGGACTTTTCACTACCAAAAGCTGGATTAATACC
>SLKH01000254.1 GCA_007134665.1 Balneolaceae bacterium | reverse complement strand
GGATCAGCAGACCTGAACCTGATCGTTTCCAGTCCGTTGACTTTGAAATTTTCTCCTGATTCCGGTTCCAGCTTTGTAAAACTGGTAGGAGTATAGTATTCGGAACTATCAGCGCCCTTATCCTCAATTTCCAGGTTTTCAGGCCCTGTAACTTTTTCATATTTATTCACAATCAGATATTTCCAGAATGATTCCTTCCTGATAAACCTGAGTGAATACTCCTGGATTTCATCGTATAATTCTCCTTCATCGGTACCACAAGTCAGCTCCAGGATCCCCAGCAACTTCTTCCCTGACAATTCTTCATCCACAAATACTTTCTTCTCATGTAATGGTTCCTCGTCAGATTCCGATTCATAAATCGAGATGGTAAAAATGCCCGGTCTCCGTCCTCTCAGGTCAACCTGTTGTTTGAATGATCCATCGTCCAGTTTTGAAAGTTTGATCTTTTCCGGAAGGGGATTTCCTTCAGCATCTTTCCCCGGTGAGACAACCACCCCCAAATCGTTCTTCATACTGAAAAACAGCTCTTCAGGAGGATCCGCAGGATAGAAAGAATAAGTAAATAGCGAACTCTCAACCGAGTCAATCAGCGTATGTACCAGTTTTTCCGGATCATCCGGATTATTCGAATGCTTCAGAGGGTTATTTCTAAAAAACAGGATATTGGAAGAGCGAAATTTTTTTGAAGCTGATTCATCCAGATTCGTTATGGCCTGGAACATCGCAGAATCCTGCACAGTAATTGCAAATCGGAGGCTAAGCTCATTTAAAGGTACAAGTGGACTTACTCCGTCATCTCCCGAGCGATACAGTACGGTAATACCGTTTGGAAGTTGTTTCAAAAGCATATTCCCGCCTTTCAATTTTTCCATCGACTCTGAAGTCGGCATGAGTTGAACTCCATGGGGAATTCCGTCAGCATAATAGCTGTGGTGCAATCGAAGATTAAAAAGCCGGCGATAATTAATAAACATGAGCTATCTTCCCTGCGTCTTAATTCCAATTTTTTCAACAGGCACATTTGAGTCAGCAACAGCATTCTCCTGAAACCGGACGAGACGTACCTTGTAGAGAACAGAAGGCAGGTAGTTGGTTCCCACAACACTCCAGAAATTATAAAGCTGTTCAAAATTATAAGAAAAAAGTTCAACGATCAGCTTCCTGATATCCGGATCATAATCACCCATTGAGGGTGAGTTGGCTGCTGTAAACACATTTTTAGCCTGAAAAAAAGAAATTGCATAAGAGAGCTGCTTGAGCCCTTCAGAATAATCTGCCGCCGAATCTGAATTGTCACCCTTGAAATAAGCAGTAATCAATATGTAGAGATTCAATTTGATTTCAGGGTTGAGACGATTAACTGTTCCATTACTGTTTAACCTTGCCGCCTTCTGGTCTTTAAATACTCTTTCTTCCTCAATATTGATCAGGGATAATCCGAGAGAGTTATCAGGAATTTGAACACCCTCATCAGTTGCTACATTTGTAAGAAAAATCTTGTCTTCATCTGAATCAGATGTTCCGGTTCTTAATTTCAGATATTCATTTAACTCATGGGTTAAAAATCCCAATGATGAGTGCAACATGTCCTGACTTGTTTGGGGTTGGATCTGAGACCATCATCAGCAATTGTCAAAATGTACGCTGGAACAACATTCCTTTAATCGTATGACTCACAATTACGGTTACATAAATTTGACAGATCGACTGATCAACAGCGGTTAAATAACAGATTTAATTCTTTGCAAAAATGTTTGACGATATTACTGGTTCCAGTAATTGTTTTATTATATAACAAGCAAGAGAAGCTTTATCACTACCTAACTTTACTTGACAAGATTACTACCAAACTTTACTACCGAATTTTTCTATCCTGTATCGCTTTATTGATCTTACCAAATTTTTCATTTAGTTGATCTTCATCCATTCGCTTTACACTGCTTGGTGAGCATCCGAGGTGGTAGTTGACAAACTTGTTCAGGGCAATTTCATCCGGAATTCCATGTTCACGTGCAATATCAAAATTTGACTGAGCTTCTTTTCGTAATTGATTGATAATGCTTTTTAATCTTATATATTCCAGAACTTTGATTGGCCGGACTGAATAGTGCCGCAAAAACATTCGCGCAAACTTTTTCGGGCAGTTATACCCCATAAGTTCCGCCCATTCTTCTACCCGGGCAGTGTGCGATAAGTTTGCTTCCAGTTGATCGATTGCATACGATATTTCATGACTTTGACTCATTTTCACTCGATTTTCTTATGTTAACTCTTAAATGAATGCATAGGAGCAATATGCAGTGTAGATACCTGATTAATCGCCTTGAATCAGTTTTTTTAAATCCCAATTTTGATTGCAAAATCTACTTATGGGCCCCTATAATGAAGAGTATTCAGGTAGTGCTTTGTTACAAAGTTAACTTCGCCTGATACAAATTTTTTTGGAGAATTGATTGGCAATAAGAAATGATAAAGTTTAATACCACAAACAGCTGCTGTTTTGTCAACAGTATCATGACAGTGACAGATAAACTCCCAGCTCTTTTTGACCCACCCCGGCCCTCCCTCCGGCGAACCGCACGCCGCAAGGAGGGAGTCTGCAGTTCACCTTACCAATGGTGTTGCCCTGTTTTGGGCAAAATGAGTGGCTAACAAAGAAACCCGCGAAGTCTTTTCTCAATAAATCCTCCTGCTCTTAAATAATGGCAGTTGATAAACCAGGGAGACTTCGCGGGGTTTTACATTATTCACCAGGGAAATTTGAGACAGTGGCTGTTCTCAAAGTAAGTTTAATTGTGAATCGAGATTTATCACAGCTATTCCGAATCCGTCCTCAGCCGGTTGATCCGGAGCTACATAACGCAGGTCGCGAATAATAACCTGCCATCCGTTGTCAACTGCATGTATCTCGTAATACGGATATCGCATCCAGTTTCTCAAACCCCTGATATTGTCCGACTCGAGAGCTGCTGAAACAATTCGTCCCGGTTCTGTTCTCTGCAGCGGATCGTACGTCAGCTCAAAACTATCAGGATTCAGCCAGTTAATTCGAAACAGGTAATAGTGAGAGCCGGACCTGGCAACACCGCCGCGAACCCAAATCCTTGCCGGAAGGGGCTCTGCCATCACATCATCCACTTGGATGTTCTGTGCTGCAAGTGCATCCCGAACATACACGGTTGTCATGGTCGATCCAATATACATGAGCGCCAGATAGATGGTAAAGAAAAACAGGCACCCCAAAGCCAGTGTCTGGGTTCTTCTCCTCATCCAACCTCCAAGCCTGATAATCAGGATTAAAATCACAGAAATTGACCAGAGTACTTTTACAATCGCCGGAACAACTGCAGTTCCCAAAACCAAAGCCGTTGTTGCCGCACCGATAATGATCCATCCTGTAGCGCCCGGTATTGTCTTCGAATTGGCCAAAACAACGGCAGCCGCAGTTAAAAGCCACATCCAGGGATCAATGATGAAAAATGTGTCGCCATAAAACCAGGTTTGTGAAAAAGGCATCAGAAGCCTGACACCATAAGTATTCAGGAGGTCAAGAAAGGGGTGGCTCCAGACTGCAATAAATGAAATGCCCAGAAGTACCCCCGGTTTCAATGGAGGCCTGGGATTTTTGGAATAGGATACAGACCTTGAATATTTTCTGTACAGATACCGGTCGAATAAAAGCATCGCGCCTGTTAACAGGAAAGGCAATAAGATCAGGGCAAGAATCCCGTGCGTCCACCCTCTTCTGAAATACAATGCCACATCATCACTCCATAACATGGCAATTGCATCGATATCCGGCAGGTTTGCTCCGATAATTAATGTACCTGCTGCCAATGCCGTCTTTTTCTTCAGACCGGCTTCAGCAAGAGTTGCGCCAAAAAGAGTATGAGCAAGAGGGTCCATGTATTAAAATCAGGGAATCTGAACCAGTGAAAGAATCCTATTTGGGTCAAGGGTTGAATGTAATAAGATTTAATGTACAAGCATATCAGATTCCATATTAGAGTCGTATTTTTTCAAAATTTAACCGGGGGAATTGCCTCTGGCAGAACATAATTGTAGGAAATTTCCTGACAAAAAATCATCTTCTCTGACGCTTAATGCGGAATGCACCTTTAACGAATCGAAACAACAATGAAACAAATAAAAAAGTTGGCCGGACTCAGTCTGGTATTGTTAGTAGTTGGAGCTATTGCATGTGAAGGGCCGACAGG
>SLKH01000082.1 GCA_007134665.1 Balneolaceae bacterium | reverse complement strand
GCAGGTGATCTGTTGAATAAACATAACCTTGGCCCCATTGACCTTCAGCCAAAAGACGGGCTATCTCTGATCAACGGAACCCAGTTAATGAGTGCCTATGCCGCGTATGTTCTGGAAAAATCACATCACCTGTTAAAAACGGCTGATTTAATTTCCGCAATGAGCCTTGAAGCACTTCAGGGCAGTATTCATCCTTTTGATGAACGAATTCAAAATATAAGGCCTCACCAGGGACAGGTTTCTGTTGCAGGTAATATTCGAAAACTGTTGCAGAAGAGTGAAATTCTTGATTCACACCGGCACTGCGGTAAGGTTCAGGATCCTTACTGCCTGCGATGTGTGCCCCAGGTACATGGAGCAAGCCGGGATACCATTCAGCACGCTTCCAGGGTTACTGAAACCGAGATCAACTCCGTCACCGATAACCCGCTGGTGTTTCAGGACGGGGATATTATAAGCGGCGGGAATTTTCATGGGGAACCACTTGCCCAGATCATCGATTTTGCAAAGATCGGGCTTGCGGAAATCGGCAACATTTCGGAGCGGCGCACCTATTTACTGCTTGAGGGCCATGACGGGCTTCCCGCTCTTCTCATGGAAGAGACCGGGATTAACTCAGGATTTATGATCCCGCAATACACAGCTGCTGCTCTGGTTTCCGAGAACAAGGTGCTCTCCCATCCCGCATCTGTGGATTCTATCCCGACAAGCCAGGGACAGGAGGACCATGTCAGTATGGGAAGTATCGGGGCATTGCATCTGCTACAGGTCTATCAAAATGTGGAACAGATTTTAGGCGTAGAGCTGTTCACTGCTGCCCAGGCTCTTGATTTTCGCAAACCTCTCCGGCCCGGAAAAGGGGTTGAAATTGCTCATGATATTGTCAGGCAGGTTATCCCGCACGCCACCACCGATCATTACTTCAGGGATGAAATTGAAAAAGCAGTATCCCTGGTTCAAAGTCACTCGCTGACAGATGAAGTTGAACGATTACTTGGCCTGTTACAGTAGATATTGTCAATGGTGAACTTTCCAAAGTGAGTCATCGGATGATTCTCCCCGGGATGCCCGGATAAGTTAATGGCCCGAGACTCTGGATAAAAAGTCATCCGATGACTACCTGCTTCAAAAGCACTTTTACAGTTGACACGACAATAGTGATTAATGCTTAGTTTACAATTTGAATATCGATGTATTCATCTCTCAGGTTCGCCGGGCGCGGAAATGTAACCAGAAATGCATTCTCATATTCATCGAGCAAATAAACATGTAAATCCTGAGCATCTGCAAACCGGCGTTGCGGGCCTACCCGAATTTCATAGAATTCTTTCCGAAGTGTCACAATCACCCGTTCTTCCGCATTATCTGTTATTTCCTCAAGAAGCGAGATCACATGGCGCCGAATTTGTTGTGCACGATCTGCATACCTGGTAGCAAACACCTGAACATAATGCCCGGCCGGTAAACCATTTCGTAAGACCGGTACATCTTCAACCCTGTCTGCCAATCCGTCCAGTGACTCTTCCAGTTTGCTGATCCTTTCTTCATGGTCATCAAGCATCGATTGCATCCTGCTGATTTTTTCTTCGTATTCACGATTACGTTCTTGCAGGTCAGTTTCCAAAACTGAAATACGGCTCAGGCTATTTTGCATCTCCTCTTCAAGTTGAACCATTCTTTCTCCTCTCGCCCTGAATTCGTCATATTCAGTTTCATTAATATGAATCCTTCTGGGCGCCATCGACATCCTTCGCTTATCCCTGCTGCCAAGATGCAGCCTGACCCCTCCGGATGCCATCCCGATCAGGTCAGAAGGAAAACCCTCACGGATATTATCCAGTGAGTTCGAACTGAACTGGAGCTCGTACTGGCCAAACAGCTCTACAGTTTCAGTGATACTTAAAGCCAGTCCGAATCCGCCGTTAATATGAAACTCATCATTCGAAATCCTCCCCGATGCCGATTCATATGTGAAAAAATCACGTCCAAGCCCAACGGTGAAAAAAGGATTCAAATATTCAGAAATGCGATGTTGCCTGTACAACCGGTTCATGTTAAAATAGTTCTTCAGTGTTAAAGCATGTATTTCGGTTTCAAACAGGTCAAAACCGTCAATGGTTGTATACCGGTATTCCGCGCCCACCGTCCACAGTGGAGTGATTGCGTATTGTACCCCGCCTCCGAAGTTATATGAATGATCCGTAATCCGGTTAAAATTACTTCCAAACAGACGCAGGCCAAGGTCGTTATTTTCAACAGTCAGCCCTCCATGAGCTGATATACTGAAACGACGATACTCCTCTTCCACATCTGATTGCTGTGCCTTGACATCAGCCATCAACCCTAAAGATAAAAGAGTAATAAGTGTGATAATTACAGAGTTTGATATATAACGCAGCATGATATCCTTACCGTTTGTAGATATATTTTAAACCTGAAAATATGGAATTCTGCAGTACCAGGAGTAATGTCAGAATTCTTCTGAAACTTATTTCCCATTTCGCATCCGGTAACAATCCGGTACTAAAAATTAAGGCCGTTACTGACCTTTTCATATTTATATCTTCTAATCAATATTTACTTTCGTGCTCTAAATCGCTTTTCCCTGTTAAATTTTCTTAACCTGCTGAAGCAGAACCACTTTTGAGCATTTTTTTCACTTTAGAAAGGAATTGAATCATAACATCCATCAGCTTACTTTGCATCTTGAGTCGTGAGTCGTGAGTAACAACACCCTGTGCCCTGTGCCCTGTGCCCTGTGCCTTGTGCCTTGTGCCTTGCGCCTAGAGCCTTGTACCTTGTAAAAGCACTTGATCACAGTCGTTATGCCGCTGCTTAAAAATATTTCAACATTATATGTCTGTCCGGATGAAGGGGATCAGTCTGATATACGCCCAGTTCATGATGCTGTGATAAGCTGGAAGGAGGGGGTAATTGAATGGGCCGGCCCAAAATCGGAATTCCCGGGAAGGGAAGATGAGTATGAAGTTTTGAATGCTGGCGGCCGAATTGTTATTCCGGGCCTTGTAGATTGCCATACACACCTGGCCTTCGGAGGCTGGAGGCCTGATGAATTTGAGATGAGGGTTCAGGGTAAAAGTTATCTTGAGATTTCCAGATCTGGTGGCGGAATACTTTCCACGGTAAAAGAGACCCGCAGCAGCCACGAAAATGAGCTTTATAAAAAAGCTTCCGGATTGCTCGATAAAATCAACCGGAGTGGCACAACCACCATTGAATGCAAGAGCGGCTACGGCCTGTCATTAAAAGACGAAATCAAGACACTGAGGGTTTACGATCGATTAAGGTTTAACAATAAAGCCCACATCATCTCTACATTTCTCGGTGCACATACGGTACCTCCTGAATTTCAGGATCAAAGGGAATCTTATATTCGCCTCCTGACAGATGACATCATTCCAAGAGTTGGGGAGGAAAAACTTGCAAAATTCTGTGATGTATTCGTGGAAGAGTCAGCTTTCTCAGTTGATGAAGCCCGTCAAATTCTTGAAACCGGGAAACAGTACGGGATGCGACCAAAAGTTCATGCCGACCAACTGTCATCCGGAGGCGGAGCTGAGCTGGCAGCCGAAACCGGGGCAATCAGTGCAGATCACCTTGAGAAGGTTTCCGATACGGGAATCCGGATGATGGCGGAGTCCGGGGTGGTAGCAGTCACTCTCCCTTTTGCTTCGCTCTACACACAGGAATCATTCCTTGATTGCAGAAAACTAATTGACGAAGGAGTTCAGGTTGCCGTTGCCACAGATTTTAACCCGGGATCGGCACCGTGCTATGATCTGCCTCTTGCCATGATGTTAGCATGCAATCAAAGCCGTCTTACTCCGGCACAGGCACTTAAGGGAGCCACCATTTACGGAGCCAAAGCAATAGGAATGGAAAGTTCAACTGGTTCACTGGAGAAAGGAAAATCGGCAGATTTCCTGGTGATAGATGTACCCTCTGTCAATTTCTGGATGTATCAATTCGCACCGGACAGAAAGATGGAAGTGTTTCTGAAAGGTGAGTGCATTCGATCCTGAGCTGACTTAGGATGTGGTCCCAGCCTGTGGTGATTCACCAGTAACGAAACTTACCTACAGCTTCTGAATTTCACATTATCCTGTTATCATCGTTGGTCAGATCGATATTACTATACCATTACTGAGCTGATAGGTCAGCTCCGGAACATCAATGACGGGGCTAAAATCGTAATTCAACGTGAAATTGACAGCAAATGACAGCCT
>SLKH01000188.1 GCA_007134665.1 Balneolaceae bacterium | reverse complement strand
GGAGGTAATTCCTGCGGTGCTGCTATTCACATGGCCAGAACCGTGTGCCGGCGCGCAGAACGAGCTGCAGTGGCCTGCAGAGAATCGAAAGAAAATCCCGTCTCCGATGAAACCATTATTTACCTGAACCGGTTATCTGACCTGTTATTTGTACTTGCGCGATTTGAGAATCATCGTGGAGGGATGGAGGAGACAGTTTGGAAAGCGGATTATTAGTTGATAGTTGATAGTTGATAGTTGATAGTTAACAGTTAATAGTTAGCTGATAGCTGATAGCTGATAGCTGATAGCTGATAGCTGAAAATATCAATGATAGACTGTAATAAAGAAAGTTAAATATTCAATAATAATAAAGATTACTTCCTATGGCTTTAATGGTTTCAGTCTCGGGTATCCGGGGCATTTTTGGCACGGACCTCACTCCTGAAAACCTGGTACACTATTCTGCTGCATTTGGAACCTGGCTTAATGGAGGTACGGTTGTAGTTGGACGTGACTCCCGCGTTACCGGACAGATCTGTGAAGATATTGTTGCTGCAACTCTTCAGAGTGTAGGGTGTGATGTCATCAAAACAGGGATTGCCCCCACCCCGACTGTCGCTATGGCTGTCCTGAAACACAAGGCTCATGGGGGAATAATTATTACAGCAAGCCATAATCCGGAACAATGGAATGCATTAAAATTACTGAATGAAAAAAGTGAATTTCTGGATGCAGATCAGGGGAAAGAAGTGATCACTATTGCTGATAAGCAAACGTTTTCGTATCGGAAATTTGATTCTATCGGCAATATTCTTACCGATGAAGATGCAATAGCCGATCACATCGATGCAATTCTTGAACTTCCTTATATCGACGAAAAACTGATTTCCGAAGCAGGTTTTACAGTGGCAGTAGATGCTGTAAACGGGGCAGGATCAATTGCACTCCCGCAACTGCTTGAAACACTTGGCGTCAATGTGCAAAAATTGCATTGTAAGCCCAATGGCCTTTTCCCGCACAACCCTGAACCTCTGCCAGAGCACCTCGGTGAAATATGCGATTATATTAAAAATAACGATTGCGACCTCGGAATTGTCACTGATCCCGATGCCGACCGCCTTGCCCTGATCGACGAAAACGGCAAACTGTTCGGTGAAGAGTATACCCAGGTGGCTGCATTCGATTTCATATTATCTAAACAACAAGGCCCTACAGCAACGAACCTCTCATCTTCACGTGCTGCTGATGATATCAGCAGCAGATACAATCAAACCTGCCACAGGTCAGCCGTGGGTGAAATCAACGTGGTAAAAAAAATGCAGGAAACAGGTGCCGTTATTGGCGGAGAGGGAAATGGAGGTGTCATAAACCCTGACCTGCATTATGGCCGGGATGCACTTGTCGGGGCAGCCATGATACTTCAACTTCTTGCTGAACGCAAGATCAAAGCTTCCGAATACCGGTCTACGCTGCCGGATTACGAGATCACCAAAGATAAGATTCTGCTTGAAGAACTTGGCATGGATGCCGATGACGTACTGGCGAAGCTTGAAAACAGGTT
Organism: Balneolaceae bacterium; assembly: GCA_007134665.1. Lineage (GTDB taxonomy): Bacteria > Bacteroidota > Rhodothermia > Balneolales > Balneolaceae > SKRC01. The sequence goes on along the minus strand of SLKH01000188.1, from coordinate 2,713 downwards.
CAGGGATGAAAAACCAAATACAGTGGATGGCGTCAAAATTGAATTTAAGAATGGCTGGGTGCATTTCCGAAAGTCCAATACAGAACCAATCGTACGGGTTTACGCCGAAGCAGATACGTCTGAAGAAGCAAGAAAACTTGCAAAAAAAGTAATTACAGAAATCAACCAATAAAACTGGCCAGGTTCTGCAAAATGATTTTGCTTATCCTTTAGATGTTAAAGTTAGATTCCTTTTACCTGAAATATTCACCTGAAATTTTGATGATTATTTTGGGGATAAAAAAATATATTCTTATTAAAGCAAAAAGCATTCATTCACAAAACAGGTTTCATCAAACAATTTGATCCTTTATGATTATATCGATGACCGGGTTTGGCCGGGGAGAAGCCAATGAAAATGGCATACGTGTTACCGTTGAAATAAAGACCCTGAACAGCAGGTATCTCGATATCAGTACCAGGCTACCTCAGTCAATCAACGACAAAGAGTTGTTACTGAAAGAACTTATCCAGCAGAAGATCAAACGCGGAAAAGTGAACCTGATCACTTATGTTGATAAAACCCAGACCGGTCAGCCGGATATAACATTTAGCCCTGAACTGGCACAGAGTTATGGTAAGATGCTTGAAAAGCTGAAATTCCTGGCAAACATTTCCGAACCGATACAACTCAATGACCTGATTCAGTTTGAAGATATCTTTATCAAGCGGCCGGAAGATGAAGAAACCATTAAAAAAACCTGGTTACTGACCAAAACAGCTACTGAAAATGCCCTGGAAATGGTGGTTAAGATGCGCCGAAAAGAAGGAGGGCAGCTGAAGAATGAATTAAAAAACCAGGTTGACGGCATAACGGAGCAGCTTGAAGATGTCATCAGAATCTCTGATGAACGTGCACCGCAAGCCCTAAACAGGATGAAAGAACGCATCTCAACACTGTTAACGGATAGCGACGTTGACCCGGATCGAATGGAACTGGAAATTGCCATCCTCGTTGATAAGATGGATATCCAGGAAGAAGTTATCCGGTTACAATCTCACCTGAAATTTTTCCATGAAGCGTTGGACAGCAGTGATTCCGTAGGCAGGAGGCTAAACTTTCTCAGCCAGGAAATAAACCGGGAACTGAATACAATCGGATCGAAAGCTAACGATTCTGAAATTTCACACCTGATCGTTTACGCAAAAGAAAAATTGGAACAGATACGGGAGCAGGTACAGAATATTGAATAGTGATAAAAACCGTAAAGGAAAGATCATTATCCTGGTTGCCCCGAGCGGATCAGGTAAAACCACTATGGCGGATAGACTTCTAAGGGATTTTGATGAAATCCGCTTTTCTGTTTCTGCAACAACACGTTCACCCAGGAAAGGTGAAATTCACGGTACTGACTATTATTTTCTTACCGAAGAAGCATTTCAGAAAAAAATCGATTCCGGTGAATTCCTGGAATGGGAAGAGTTTTATAACGGCAGCAGGTATGGAACCTTAAAATCTGATGTAGATAGAAAACGTAATAACGGATTTACGGTTCTTCTTGATATAGAAGTACTTGGTGCAATTAATATAAAAAAAATCTACGGGGATGCAGCCCTTGCTATTTTCCTGAAAACACCGTCGCTTGATGTTCTCCGTCAGCGCCTGGAAGCGAGGGGTACGGAAACTGAAGAATCATTAATTGCCCGTCTTGAGCGCGCAGAGAAAGAGCTGAAATATGAAGATCGATTTGACGTCACTATTGTAAATGACGATCTGGAGACTGCTTACAGTGAGCTGAAAAACGTAGTAGAAGAATTTATCCGAACATAAATGACATCCCGGGCCCTTACAATTTTTTATGTTATCATCTTCCTGTCTGCCTGCGCAAGTGATGAGAATCTTTATCCCTTCATGGAACATCTTACTTTTTATGCTTCTTTTGACTCAGAGGTTAAAGCAGACTTCTCAGCAGGTGACCCAAACCTTTATTCTGCCCCTGCCCTCAGCCGGGCTCAAAACGAATTTACCCGGTTCGATCCTGTAAGAAGCCGGCAGTTAGCTCACATCGCTGAAGGAGAAGGCCGCTATGAGAATGCCCTGAAACTGGACCTGCCTTATGATCCCATTCTCTTTTATCGGGGAGCTGAAAATCAATACTATCATCCGGAAAACTTTAGCGGAACAGTTTCGTTCTGGATGAGGCTTGATGAAGCCGGGCTGGCCCCCGGATATTCGGACCCCATTCAAATAACATCACGAGGATGGAATGATGGCGCACTATTTGTTGATTTTACCGACGAAGAACCACGGATTTTTCGATTTGCCATGTTCCCCGACCGGGAGATATGGGACCCTGGTTTTCGCGACTGGGATGACGTACCGGCCGATGAGCGTCCGATGGTGGATATTCCCAATCACCCTTTTACTGACAAAGAATGGCATCATGTTGCATTTACATTTCAAAATTTCAACACGGGCAATTCGGACGGCATGATAACCTGTTATATCAACGGGGAACCTGCCGGTACAATGACCGGCAGAGATATGACCTTTACCTGGGATCCTGAAAATTTACTGATTTGGCTCGGATATAATTTCCGCGGTTATCTGGATGAAATCAGTCTTTATAATACAAATCTCACTGATAAGGAAATTCGGGCGATTTACCAGTTACAACAACCCATAAAAGTATTGCTCCGGAATCAGAACCAGCCATAAACCGCCGTTGACAGG
>SLKH01000317.1 GCA_007134665.1 Balneolaceae bacterium | reverse complement strand
TTTTCAGGAATCACTTATCATCCGGAATTTTACGGGGTGGATAAACAAACCGGCCGGATTGACCTTGACAAGGTCAGGGACAAAGCCAAAAAGGTTAAACCCAAATTGATTTCGATCGGAGCAAGCGCTTACCCGAGAGATTTTGACTACACGGCCTTTCGTGAAATTGCTGATGAAGTCGGCGCATATTTATGGATGGACATGGCACATACTGCAGGGCTGATTGCAGCAAAGCTGCTCAATGACCCTCTTCCCCACTGCCATGTGATTACAACCACCACTCACAAAACACTTCGCGGGCCGAGGGGTGGCATGATACTGGTCGGAAAAGATGGTGAAAACACTCTTGGTGTAACTGCAAGAAAATCCGGCAGAACCAAAAACTGGAGTGAAGTTCTCGATTCAGCCGTGTTTCCCGGAACGCAGGGCGGCCCGCTTATGCATGTAATTGCAGCAAAGGCTGTTTCATTTGGTGAAGCACTACAGGATGATTTTACAGAATATCAGAGGAAGGTTCAGGCGAATGCCAAAACGATGGCAGAAACATTTCTCGAAAATGGCTATAATCTTGTTAGCGGGGGCACTGATAATCACCTGATTCTTGTGGATTTGAGAAATAAAGGTTTAACCGGGAAAGATGCTGAAGAAGCCCTTGACAAAGCAGGTATCACTTGCAATAAAAATATGGTACCTTTTGACGATCAAAGCCCGTTTGTTACTTCTGGAATCCGGATCGGAACGCCTGCAATGACAACCCGTGGTTTTCAGGAGGATGAATTTAAACAGGTTTCCGAACTCATCAACCGTGTACTGGAAAACCACGAAAATGAAACGGTCATCAAGAAAGTGAAAGATGAAGTACACACCATGTGCGATCAATTTCCACTCTATGATTTCGTTACCGCATAAGTTGACCGGTTGTAAAGATGACTGTAATTTCATTTTGAATGCGTACACGATCTCAAACAACAAAATATTTCAGAACAGACATTACAGTTAATTCAAAATAACAGATGAGCCAGGAATCAGAAAAACGAGGTATTATGGGTGCTATCCTGCCCAAAGCAAAAGCACCCAAAGTAGATCCCACCGCCAGCATGTCATTTCTCGACCATCTTGAGGAGCTGAGATGGCGGATTATTAAAGGCCTGGGCGGACTTGTATTTGGCGTGCTGGTCGCATTCATTTTTTCAGACCTGATCATCAACCAGATCATTCTTGGCCCGACAAGTGCCGATTTTTTTATGTATCAGATCATGCCGATCAATGCGATTGACCTTGAATTGCTGAGCCGACGCCTTCCCGGCCAGTTTTTCACCTATTGGGGAAGCCTGATCATAGCCGGAATCGTGATCGGATCACCTATCGTATTCTACCAGATGTATGCATTTATTGAACCGGCTCTTGAAAGCAGGGAGAAAATCAAAACTTACCTGAATGTCATGTTCATTACTTCATTCTTTCTGCTTGGCATTTCATTCGGTTATTTTATCCTTGTGCCATTTGCGCTTCAGTTTTTTACACAGTTCGTCATCTCAGATGTCATCATCAACCAGTTTGATATTACCGAATACTTTTCATCTGTAGCGATGTGGGTTTTGGCTTGTGGTATCCTGTTTCAGATTCCCGTTGTCAGTTATTTCTTCTCAAAAGCAGGAATGCTGACTCCTGAATTTTTAAGAGCCTACAGGCGCCAGGCCATCATTGTATGTTTGCTTCTTTCGGCATTCCTCACACCCCCTGACCCGGTTTCACAGATGATGATCGCATTCCCGCTGGTATTGCTATATCAACTCGCAATTGTCGTCAGCAGGATTGCAAACCGCCAGCGAAAGGAAATACTTGAACAGGCTTTATCAGAGGATGGTAATAGTTCCGGGAGTTAAACCGTTACTGACATAGCAAATTTAAAATGAAGCAAAGTTCATGATTATCTTCGGGTTTACACGAATCAGTGATTGTGTTACCTTATGATTGCTTGAACCGATTTCAAATTATTGAACCTATTTACTAATTAAATCTTTACAGATCTGTTTTACATGAAAGCATCCGCAAGTTTTATTTTGACAATCACCATGATTTTGGCAATCATGATCACCGGGTGTGATGACCCAACAAACCCCTTTTTCCAGGAAACAGATTTTAGTACTGTCCCTGACCCGATTCAATATAACCAATACGATTCTGTAGAATTGGAGAACGGGCTTACCTATTATGTAATAGACCCGGGTAATGTTGAATCACCGTGGCGGGTAGAAAGCAGGGATGCAATTGCACTGTTTCGGACACTTCGCACACTGGATGGTGATATTGTACAGTCATCGTATTCAGATAATCGAACCCAGCCGGAAAATTTTAGTGTCAATAATCTCAGTTCACGTGGATTCAGAGAAGGGGTTCTTGGCATGAAAGAAGGTGAAATACGTGTTATAGTCGTTCCACCTGAACTCGGTTTTGCGAATGTCAGCCAAAGCAGCCAGTATTATTTTCTCAGGGAAGATACTTTGATCTATGAAGTGGAGATTGTAGAGATTTTCCAGTAATCACTGGTACTCTCTCCGTACTCTCGGAGTCAAACGGCACATAATTTCATGTGTAATGGTCTGGGCTTTTTCCGCCCAGGTGTTGGCCAACCAGCTCTGGCCTCCCATCAATTCTACTGATGCGCCATTTCTGACTTTATGGGTACCCAGATATACCATGCAATGATCCATTGTAATTGCTCCTGTTACAGGATAAAGTTCTCCCTCAATTTCTACCTTTAACTTGTTACTCAGTGACCGGGGAACTCCGTCGCCATAGCCAACCGGCAGTGTTGCAATAAAACCATCATCCGGAGCAACCCAGGTGCCACCATAACTGACCCGCTCTCCTCTTTTAATATCACGTATTAATACCACCCTGGTTTTCCAGCTCATCACCGGAATCAAGATATCTGACTGTACTTTTCCCGGTGCATATCCAAACAGCCCGATCCCGGGACGGATCATATCAAAATGGTCGATATCATAGTGTAGAATTGCCGATGTATTACTCATATGCGCCGGCACATCTGACGGGAAACAGGAGCGGATCTTTTTGAAAGTATTCATCTGTGATTCCACAAACTCCGATCCCGGGTCATCGGCAGTTGCATAATGGGAATAGAGTCCCCGGAAGCTAAGATGATCATATTTTTGCATCTTTTCTTTAACTTCAGCCACCTGATTCGGGTAAAACCCGATACGTTTCATTCCTGTATCAAAATTAAGCTGGTACCCGGTTCCTTTTTCAAGGTAATCGAAATGAGAGAAATCACTGATTGTCGCTTCCAGGCGATATTCCCTGAATGCAGTCCCCTGGTTTGAGTCTGGTACTGTAAATACCAGTATCGGAGTTTCAATACCTGCATTACGTAACTGAACCCCCTCGTCAACTGTTGCCACTGCAAGCTGATCGACATCATTTTCAATCAGTTTTGAAATTCTGACAGCACCATGGCCGTAGGCATCAGCTTTTACAACTGCCATCACCTGATCCCTTGCTGATTTCTTTTTCAGATAATTGAGATTTTTTATGATGGCGGCTTCGTCGATTTCAACAAACGAACCGGCGAAATCGGTTTGTAATGGATTCACTAAAAAAATCGTTTTCGTTTATGTTTTTTAAGTATCACATTCGCTGCGTTATAGCCTGCAGCTCCAAAAACCCCACCTCCCGGGTGGCAGGATGCACTCGACAAATAGAGGTTTTTAATTGGTGTTTCATACCTGCTCATTTCAGGAATCGGGCGAAACATAAACATTTGGTCGAAATTCATCTCCACATGCATCACATTGCCTTTTAATAGTCCATGTTTTCGTTCGATATCAAGTGGTGACTGAATATACCAGTCGATCAGTTTACCACTCATATTGGGCGCATATTGTTCCACAACACGGTAAATCTTTTCGGCTTCCTTCTCACGGATATCATCCCAATGCAGATTCCCGGCTAATTTATACGGGTGCCACTGAGCCCAGGCAAATAGTGTATGTTTGCCATCTTTTGCCACATCCGGATCTATCCTGGAGAATGTCATTGCAAGCACTGCAGGCTTTTCAGGTGGTTTCTGTTTGTGATAGTCTCCGATCGCATCATACATATATTGAACTGATGGAGCCAGAAGCTGCATTCCATTATGAATGTAAGGATCATTTGGTGCGGCAGAGTATCGAGGCAGTTCTTCGACAGCACAACGAATCACCATTCCGAAACCATTTCCCACCTGGATATTCTCCACTTTTTT
>SLKH01000190.1 GCA_007134665.1 Balneolaceae bacterium | reverse complement strand
TTTCTATTCTTCAGGATGAAAACTGGGCCGACGGATACGATGTCATTGTTCACAATACCGGTTTCGGACGGGTAACTGATCCGGATTATGTGGCACACCTTGTGGAAAGTCACGCAGGGACACCGGCAGTTTTAATCCATGCAGCTATCCATAGCTATCGTTATGCAGAGCCTGCTGACCCCTGGTTTGAATTTATGGGCTTACAATCGATGTGGCATGAAAGCCAGCGTTCCTTTGAAGTGGAAACTGTCGATCCGATCCATCCCATCATGAGAAATGTGCCGGAATCCTGGACGACTCCAAACGATGAAGTCTACGTGGTCGAAGAGATATGGGGCGATATCTCTACACTGGCTCATACGTATGGAGCAGAAACTGAAGAGTATCATCCGGTAGCATGGACTCATAATTATGAAGATACCAGGGTTTTCGCTACAAGCCTTGGCCACAATAATGATATGTTTCATCGGGAAGAGTTTCTCAATATGGTATCAAATGGACTTCTTTGGGCGGTTGACAGACTTGATCACGAATGAATTAACAATTAATTATTAAATGCAGCAGTTAAAATTGTCACTATTCTCTGCTTGCCTGATTTGCTTTTTTATAATCGGCATTTCAGCATGTTCACAAGAAGCAGAACCCAGAGAGCCGGTTATTATCTCAATTACTGACCAAGATGCTGAGGAGTATGCACAACAGGTTCAATCAGAAATCACACCATCCATAGCGGATGGACTTGATTTATCACTATGGGCATCGGAAAAACTTGTCAGTGATCCGGTTGCACTTCATGTTGATCATCTTGGCCGTATTCTGTTAACAACCACGGAACGCAGAAGAAATGCAGAACTTGACATTCGCGGACACAGAGACTGGATGATCGAATCCACAACTTTTGAGACGGTCGAAGACCGGAAGGAATTCGTTCATCGTACCCTGGCACCCGAACGAAGTGAGCACAATACCTGGCTGGCAGATCATAATGATGACGGGATTCATGACTGGCGCGATCTGACGGTAAACAAGGAATCGATTTTTAGGCTGGAGGATCTATCTGGAAATGGTTTCGCCAATCAATCACAATTATTTATTCGGGATTTTCATGAAACGGTTACTGATGTTGCCGGTGCAGTTCTCTATCATGATGGTGATGTATTTCTCGGTGTTTCACCGGATCTTTGGCGAATCAGGGATACAAACGGCGATGGATATGGAGATTTCAAGGAATCAATTAGTCACGGCTATGGTGTCAACATCGGATTTGCCGGCCACGGTATGTCAGGGTTGGTTTTAGGACCCGACGGCCGGATCTACTGGTCTATTGGTGATGTAGGCATGAGTGTTGTTGATAGCGATGGTGAGAAGTGGCACTATCCCCGGCAGGGTGTCATTGTACGATCGGAGCCAGACGGTAGTAATTTTGAAGTTTATGCGCACGGATTTCGAAATACCCACGAATTTGTATTTGATAAATACGGCAACCTGATCACGGTTGATAACGACGGAGACCATGCCGGTGAGTTTGAAAGGCTTATCTATGTGGTTAATGGATCTGACAGCGGATGGAGGCTAAACTGGCAATTCGGAAAATACAACGACCCAAAAAATAATGACTACAAAGTGTTGATGGATGAACAATATTACATGCCACGCTTTGAGGATCAGGCAGCACATCTGTTACCCCCACTTGCCGAATATCATAATGGGCCTGCCGGTATGGCCTACAATCCCGGAACAGCTTTGAGTGAAGAGTGGAATGATCATTTTTTCGTTGCTGAATTTGTCGGGTCGGCAAGCCGTTCCGGAATTCATGCATTTACACTTGAAGAAGATGGTGCTTCATTCCGACTGGACAATGACAGACAGGTACTGCAGGGAATTCTCGCGACAGGTATGGACTTCGGGCCCGACGGAGCCCTATACTTTGCCGACTGGATCGAAGGCTGGACTTTAAACCAGGAAGGGAGAGTCTGGAAAATCGATACAATTGAAGATCGCTTAACTAATATACGGATTGAAACAAAAAACCTGCTGGCCGAAGATTTTACCGGTTATGATTCAGCCGATCTAAGCAGGCTGCTCGCACATCAGGATATGAGAGTGCGAAAAAAAGCACAATTTGAACTGGCAAATCGAAATGATACGGAAACACTTTTAGCCACAATTGAAGAAAGCGAACACCAGCTTGCCAGAATTCATAGTATCTGGGGATTGGCACAGATCGGACGAAGGATCATTGAAACAGGGGAGTTGCTTCTTTCATTCTTAAATGACCAGGATAGTGAAATCAGAGCCCAGGCAGCCAAAATGATTGGTGACATTCGCTTAGATCAGGCCGGTGATGACCTGATTCCGCTGCTTGAAGATGAAAATGCCCGTGTACGATTTTTCGCAACAGAGGCTTTGGGCAGAATAGCCTATCAGCCGGCATTTCAGGCAATCGTTAATATGCTGGAAGCAAATGATGATGAAGATGTGTATCTGCGTCATGGCGGGGCGATTGCACTCGAACGAATCGGTGACCCGGAAGCATTGGCCCGTTTAGAGGACCATTCATCCAGAGCCGTACGAATTGCAGCAGTCGCAGCCCTCTATCGAATGAATCACCCGGCAGTTGAACAGTATTTGTATGATGAAGATGAATTTATTGTCACCAATGCAGCAAGAGCCATCAATGACGATACCATGATTGAAGAAGCGATACCTTCACTGGCCCGGATACTGGAACAAAATCAATTTATCAATGAACCATTAATCCGCCGGGCAATTAATGCAAATTTATATGAAGGTACTTACGAAAATGCATCTAGGCTTGCTGAATTTGCCAATCGATCTGATATTCCTGAAGTGCTGCGAATCGAAGCCTTGCATACATTGTCTGTCTGGCCAGAACCGTCAGTACTGGATCGTGTGACCGGAGACCCTCGTGGACAAATCGAAAATAATATTGATGATGCACGCCGGGCTATTGAACCTGTACTGGCTGATTTATTGTCAGACTCTCAAAGTAGTGTAAGAATTGCAACAATCGAGATGGCCGGCAGCCTTGACTACCAACCCGCAATTCAGGATATCGTTTATTTGCTGGAAAATGATCCTTCTTCCCGTGTTCGGATCACATCGCTTCAGGCATTGGCGGCCTTAAATTATGAAAATATTGAAACAGCAGTATTTACTGCACTCGAAGATCCAAGCCAGGATGTTCGCATGAATGCACTGTTATCTATTCCTGAGCTTAATTTACCGGAAGAAACAATCGTTGAATTAATTGAACCGGTTCTTGAAACAGGTACAATTGAAGAACAACAGACAGCCTATCAAACAATTGGCAATATTCGGAATATTTCTTCTTTGAACCTTCTGAGTCAGAAATTTGGTCAGTTAATCAACCGGGAATTAGCCCGGGAAGTGGAGCTTGATCTCATACTTGCTATTGAAGCTTCAGAAGCCGAATCATTAAATGAACGCCTCAGAAATTTTTATCAAGAAATGGCCGATATCGATTCTGTTGCAGCATATCACGAAACTCTCTATGGAGGAGATGCAACAGAAGGCAGAAGAATATTTTATCAAAATGCTGCCGCACAATGTATCCGGTGCCATGTTGTTAACAACCAGGGGAGTGAAGTAGGCCCTGATCTTACGTATGTAGCAGAACGCCTGAACCGGGAAGAGATGCTTCAGTCAATGGTGAATCCCAATGCCCGCATATCACCGGGTTATGGCTCAGTTATCCTGACCCTACAGGATGGTGAAACGGTAAGGGGTTTGTTAAATGCAGAATCGGGCTCTCAAGTTACCGTTCAAACATCTGACGGAGAACGGGTTATTGATAAAGATGTGATCAATGAACGCGTAAACTCACCCTCCGGAATGCCGGCGATGGGAGACCTTCTTTCCCGTGAAGAACTGCGCCACCTTGTCGAATATATGAGTACACTGACAGAAGAAAGGGCAGATCAGCAATAGGGTTTAATCCAATACTGTCACTTTCATAAGAAAGTAATATCCCATAAAAAAAAGGCGGGCTTTCACCCGCCTTCCTTCTCTTAATCATGTTACTTAAACCTGAAATTAATACCCGGTTTAATCCAGTCCAAGCACTTTTTTGTTCAGCTGCTCGTCGGCTCCCGTGCCGGCAAAATCATCAAATGCTTTTTCTGTTTTACGGATCATGTGGCTTGCGATGAACGGTGCCCCTTCAGCAGCTCCCTGCTCAGGATGCTTCAGGCAGCATTCCCACTCCAGTACAGCCCAGCCTTCAAAATCATATTG
>SLKH01000262.1 GCA_007134665.1 Balneolaceae bacterium | reverse complement strand
TAACCAATCAATCCACTGCAGGTTAATCTCCCGGATAAGTCATATCACACCTCCATCCGACGGAAATACTGAAAAGAGAGTTCGATTGACTCAACAACTATCTCACTGCTTTCGGCATTGAAATCCGAAACCGACCATGTAACCGGGTAAGCATTGATAAAACTCCAGGCTTCAAGTGGTTGATGATCTTCATTCAGCAGGGTTACAAGTACGCCTTTTGGTTCAAACCGAAACGATTCTACCGCTTTTTTAAACCAACCGATCAATTCCGACCCTTTTAATACACCACGTTTCAGGACCAGTTTTTCATATGTAACCCTGTCGGGCAACCGATGGGCAAACCTGTTTTCTCCGCCTTCCTCATAGGTCTCTTCTCCAACTGAGGCATTGAGTCCCGAAACTTCCTGGAATCCGCTGTCAGCAGAGTCGGAGTTCAACCCTTCCACATTTACTACAAAATGAAATCCTGTGGGCGGATAATAGCTTGCCATGACTTATGCGAATTCGATTGTAAGACCTTCATGACACAATTCGATCGACTCAACGGCCACTTCATTACCGGTTGAGTTGAGTGACGGCCCTTCAACTTTACACGGCCAGGCATCTCTGATTTTCCAGACTGTCACAGGCTCATGCTCTTCATTCAGCAGGCTGATTGTGATGTTTCTCCGGTCAATCTCGTTCATTTTAACGGTATTCAGCCATTCGAAGAACTGGTTATCATCCCGGTATATCCCCCGCTTTAGAGTAATATTATCATATTTGGGAATACCTGGCATTTTGGTGACCTGGTAGTTTTTTGAATTACCTTCCCGGTATTCAATCGGTTCCAGCTCAACGTTCAGGCCTTCCACTTCGGTAAACCCGATTCGTTCTCCACCCCATTCAACCTGGAAATGAAATGCGGATATTGGATATTGTTCTGCCATAATTTGTCCTCTTTAGTGTTTTAATTAATTATGATTCCTGAAGTTTGTGCATAAATCTCAGGATGATAAACTCAGCCGGCCGTACAGCAGCCAGGCCGATTTCAACAATCATGCGGCCTTCAAGGATATCCTGAGAGGTCATCGTTTCGCCCAGGCCCACTTTCACAAAAAAAGCATCATCCGGCGTGGCGCCGGCGAGGGCACCGTCACGCCACAGGCCAGTCAGAAAATTTTCGATCATAGACCGGACACGGACCCATGTATTTGCATCGTTCGGTTCAAAAACCACAAATTCAGTTGCCTTTTTCACCGACTGTTCGATGAATATGTACAATCGCCGAACCGGGATATACCGCCACTCATTATCGTTACCCGCAAGAGTACGCGCACCCCATACAAGTGTGCCTTTGCCGGTGAAAGAGCGTATGGCATTAATTGATTTACCTGTCGTCGGATCCACATTTAATCCTTCCTGGTCACGATCAGTAATCTTCTCAACCGGAGCGACGACAGTATTCAGGCTTACATTTGCCGGTGCTTTCCATACGCCACGATTCCGGTCCACACGTGCAAAGACCCCGGCTATAGCGCCTGAAGATGGTTGTTTTACATATATCTTTTTGGTTTCTGCTACAAGGGAACGAAAGATGCCCGGCTCTTCCTCTTCAAGATCTTTAAGTTTCTCTCCGTCAAAATCAACCGGATCTGCCGGAACTGATCCTGATTTACTATGAGTGATCTCCGATTCTTCGTCAACCCGGTAGTTCAAAGAGGTTTTTAAAAATGGGTGATAAACAGCACCGTAACTCAGATACGACATGCCAAGTTCTTCCCTGAACTTTGCAAGCGTTACACCATCGTCATTGTCATACCGGTCGAGTATTGCAAACCGGTCTTTCAGCTTATAACACTGATTAAGGGCTTCCTTTGCGACACCGCCATACTTCGTCTCATCATCCAGGTTCACAGCATCCGGAAAAACGAGCAGCGTCGGTTCGTCTGTTTTTTCCAGGGCCTGAATTCCGCTGATAAGGTTAGAATTGTCACTTCCGAATTGCAGATTGCTATCAAAATCGCCAATTGATACGATATAGCAGGGTCCGCCACCATTGCTGAAATAGAGTTGCAGGCTGTAGAAAAGGTTAAAAGGAGAGGATGTATTATCTTTCAATTTAGCACTGAAATTTCTCTCCGTCAGATTGCCATCATCATCATATTGGTCATCAATCGTAAATACAAATTCCTCTTTTTTTGCCTCACCAAACTTATCGATATAATCGAGTAAGGATGTGATTCGGGTTGGTTCATTTCTGAGAGCAGTCAGATCTCCATCTTCTTCTGCTTTCTCGGTATAACCGATAAAAGCCGGAATGGCTGTTTCCACACCTGCAACAGAAGCAGGCAGTGTTGAAATTTCTTTTATATATACACCGGGTGTTTTATAGCTCATGAGTATTGTTGTTTAGGATTCCTGAAGTTTGTGCATAAATTGAAGTATGATAAATTCGGCAGGCCGTACCGCTGCCAAACCGATTTCGATGATCATCCTGCCTTCAAGGATATCATTGTTGTTCATTGTTTGACCTAACCCTACTCTTACAAAAAATGCTTCTTCCGGGGTAGCACCGGCCAGTGCCCCATCCCGCCAGAGTCCGGTCAGAAAGTTTTCAATCATCGAACGGGTCTTTGTCCAGGTATTGGCATCATTCGGTTCAAACACAACCGGTTCAGTGGCTTTCCTGATCGATTCTTCGATAAAAATAAACAGCCTCCGGACAGGGATATATCTCCATTCATTATCATTACCGGCCAATGTCCTTGCTCCCCAGACAATCGTTCCTTTCCCGTGAAAATTCCGGATGGCATTGATGGATTTTCCCGAATTAGGGTCAACATTAAGCCCTGCTTGTTCTTCATCTGTCAATATCACTGATGGTCCTGATACCAGGTTCAGGCTGACATTCGCCGGTGCTTTCCATACACCCCGGTTTCTGTCTACCCGGGCATAGACGCCGGCCATCGCTGCCGACGGGTAAAGGTCCAGTCTCTTCTTATCCAGCTCCTTTTTAATTTTGTTGTAAAGAGAGGTATCGGGTTCTGTGATAAAGACTTCTTCAACCGAAATGGCCAAAATTTCATCTTCACCATTAAAGCTGGCTTCAAGTTCATCATCTTCATCCGGATCCGACAACGTGATCAATACTACAGATTCTCCGATGATATGTCTTGCATGAAAATCTTCATGCCCATCTACTTTTTTTGCAATCTCCTCAGCTACTCCTTCCAATGTTGTTTTGAGTTTAATTTCATCCTCCTCAACCTCAATATCATCTGCAGCTTCTATAAAAGTAAACTCCACTCCATTCACGGTCAGAACATCCCCTGCTTCAAGATCATCAAGATCTTCAACGACAATCCTCGCCTGATCTCCCCTTATTCCGGATGACAAATCTCCCAGTGAAAGCCCGTTTGCAGGGCCATTCCCAGAACCTCCCCTGTTATCTGTAATCCCTATCAATGCTTCATCATACGAACGCAGGATTGAGGTTTTAAGTGACGGATAATAAGCAGCTCCGTATTTCAATGAACTCATCCCGACTTCATCGTTTCGAAATACACCGGCATCCAGATTTGAATTTTTTTGATCACCTGTTAACACATCAAAAAGTGCAAACCGGTCTTTCAGCCTCTCACACTGTTCGAGCATGACATCATGTAGTTCTTTACGTTTTTCCGTAGTGACCTTTATCGCTTCCGGTACTACCAGGATTGTCGGCTCATCTTCTTTTTCAAGGGCCTGAACTCCTGAGACCAGTGCATCCGGATCTATAGAGCTATTATCAGAATCATCATCATATCCGTCTCCCACTGAAACAATCCAGCATTTGCCCCCGCCATTCCCAAAATATAATCTCATACAGTGATGCATCAGGTAGGGTGATAATTCTTCCTCAACAGGGCCAATTTGTATAACTGTTTCATCTGTATTTTCAGGATCCGGTTCGAGTGTAACCGTAAAAGGTTCTATGAAAGCACCACCAAAAATTTCTTCGTATTCCAATAGCGATTCTACCATCACCGGTGTATTTGCCGTCAGTTCCTCCTTGTTTTGTACTCGCTGTTTGGTATAACCCACAAAGGCAGTTACTGCTGTTGCTACCGGTGCCACCGATGCCGGCAGTTTTGATATCTCCTGAATATAAACGCCGGGTGTTCTGATGTTTTGCATTTTATTATCACCTTAATTGTTAGATATAGACATAAATTTCTGATTCAGGATGACCTTCAACCATCTTCGGTGTTGCTGTTGGTGACGGGTTCGGTAAATGTTCTATAAACACGATACCATCTGCATTTTTGAGCCG
>SLKH01000210.1 GCA_007134665.1 Balneolaceae bacterium | reverse complement strand
TCTCTGATTGAATTTTTCATGGTTAATGAGTTATAAATTAAAACTGTCCAACTAATAAACTCCATTGGTTCCTTGAAGGTTCATATCCAACACCGATTCCAAGGTTGATGTTCAAATTTGACAACCTGATATTGGTTCTTATTCCTGCACCAAGTGCTGTTCTTGATGTATTAATAATGTTCGAAATCGACTCTCTGTTAAAATCACCAACAGTATGGCTAAACAATACAAGGAACAGATTACTTAGATATACAGGAATTAAAAATCCTCCGTCATCCGGATAGGTAAGCGGAATAGTATATCTTGTATTAAAATAGCCAATATTGTTAGCTAATGGGAATACTGAACCACGAAATGCATCAGAGATAATATTCTGAGTGTTATATTTGGGCAGGGTACTCTGGGTAACTACCTGAAATCCAAGCCGTAAACCCTGATTCAAATTTGAAAATGGGGAAAGGAAAGTATAAAGTCCTAATCGTAAACCCATACGATTCCGAAATGAGTTTTCGTAATCGAATCCATTGTATTCAAAGCTAAAATCATAATTGTTAATATCCCGTCCCGCCTGACCAAATAAAACCCAACCGGCATTAGGCTGAAAATCCCGGGCAAATTGCCTGATCCGATAATTGAAAACCGCACTGATGGATAAAGCCTGAAATGAACCGAAGTTAGTCAAAGCATCCGAAGTATTTGAAAGACCATAAAATCTTGCCTGAGAAATACTGTAACGGGGAGTAAAATGAAGTGAAGTTAACCTGCTGTTATTTCTGAATGTATAACTGAATGGAATGTAAAATCCTATTCCCCTTTCCTGAAGTAAAAATCGCTGTGGAGTTTCAAGTGAATCATCGGTATCTCTGATGAAGAAGTAATCAGGCTGATTGAAAACATTTATTCCTGATCCGGGATGATACCCTGAATATTGATAGTCAAGATCATACCAAAACCGGTTTTGAACTCCTGTAGCTCTCATTGCATACGTATGCTGGCCAAGAGGGTCTGTAGAATGCAATTGAGCGCCTATTTCATACGTTCCATCACTGATTTCATTGAAATAAGGAACAACAGTTCTCGGTTTCAGCCATGAAGGGGCTGCACGGTATCGGGATGTTTCCCAGGTGGTTTCATCCGGGAAATTATCCGAATTTAACATCGGACGATCCATTTCATTTAACAGGCTTTCACCGGGTTTCCATATCTCTTCGGAAACCAAACGATTAAGAAACGATTCTTTCTCAAGAATGCCAGGTAAAAATTCACTGTTTTGTTGATATATGTATGCAATTCGTACACCATCAGGCGACCAGGAAGCTTCAAATGCATTGTAAACCGAACCGGTAATTTGCCGGACAAGCTGTTGATCAAAATCATATTCAAAAACATTCATGACTCCCGTGTGATCACTTGTAAAAAGAAGCCTGTTGTCGGACGGATGCCAATCGAGATCGATCACAGATCCATCAGCGAAAAGAACAACTGGATTAGAATTTTTGAGGGTTGATAATCCTGATAGATCAGTAATCCATAATCCCTGCTGACTTCCCCTGCGCTTTATAACAGCAACCAGTTCATCATTTTGAGGATGCTGTTGAATTTCAATGAATGTCGATAATGGATCAGGTTCTGCAATTATTGTCATTGAATCATCTTCCCGGTTGATGGATACGATCCGATTTGATGATCCATACGTTTGCAGAGCAAGAAGAGATTCACCCGGGTCAGGCGCAAAAAGCCGGTTTCCGGGATTGATTTGTTTTAATTCATTTGAAGAAAGATTGTATTGATAGATATTGGCAGTGAATGTATTGTCAAATCTTCTGCTCGGCCGGTAATCAGCAAAAAACAGTTGGTTCAGATCACGTTTATACGAAAACCTAAAATCTTCTACACTACGGTGTTCCAAAAGCAGATCTAACCGGTTTGATGACAGGTTATAAGTGTAAAATCCGGTTGGGCTATTGTAATATGAACCATGAAAAAGTAATTGATTGTCATCAATCCACTGGGGACGCCTTATTTGTATTCCATTGAGTTGATTAAATGAAAGTGAGTTAAATTTATGAGGAGGAAAATCAATATCAGACAGGCGATTCTCCTCCCTTTTGTTTAGATCGTCAGTAAAATTCCGGTAAAGTGATCGTGGCCAGGATCCGGTAGTTTTTCTCAGTGCAAATCCAAAACCGAGCATGGGATACTTATAGTGATATTCAATTGCATCCCTGAATGTATTATCACCATAGCGATTTTGAAGCCAGTGAGTGAATTCATAAGAACCGACATAATGCCTGTCGTAAGGCAGCGTCCTGGAAGAAATATGAACCAGTTGCCCCATTGACCAGCGATGTCCGGACATGAAGTTTGAATTGAAACGATTTGAAAAATAAGGGTAATTTCCCCTTCCGGCTTCATCAAAGATACCGTGGCTTTCATACTCAACTGCAATTCCTTCAAATAATCCAAGAGGGGCGGCAGTATGTATTGCTCTTCGGAAATCTGGTGATAATAAGCCGATAAGTGAAGTGAAACTGTTCGGATTGACGCTCATATGTAGTGCATGAACCAGTTCATGAGGTAAAACAAGTTCTAACCAGTCACCTGAAGCAGGATTCATAGCTTTTCCTTTGATCGGTGGAATTTCAACTTCACTTCGAAAGTTTAAGGGTGTTACAAAACCGTTTGACCGGTCATTTTCAGCATTGAGAACAACTGAGAAATTGGTGAGATTACCTCCTGTAAGGTTCTGAATGGATTCATATTGTTGTTCAAGTATTCTGGCTGACCGAAGAGCGTATGCTTTTGATGCAGCAGGATAAATAATCCGAAAGTGCTCAGTATTCAATTCCTGCCAGTTTTGATTATGCGGCCGGTATTGATTTGAATAGATCTGGGCATATAAACTGCTTGTCAGTGTGAAAAAGACAAAAAGGGTTAGTATCAGTTGTCTCATGAGAACAGGATATTCATAATCTTTTTTTTAAAACAGGGAGAACCTTAATTTATTTGATAAGTATTTCAGCTCATCAGTTTAGCAGGATGAAACAATTGAGTATTTTACTTTACGAGGATTCTGTAATGGAACCTTTCTTACTACATTTAAATTTATAATAGAAAACAGTAGTTACATAAATACAAACTCTCAAATCGGGTAAATTTCACGTATGATTAGCAGGAAAAGGATTGATCAACTTATAAAGCAGTCTGAAGATTTAAATATTACAATTACATTACCAACACATAGAAAAGGGGAGGAAGTTCAACAAGACCCGATCAGATTTAAAAATCAGTTAAACCAGACAGAAAAAGAATTAAAAGAGATGGGATTGAAAGACTCTGAGGTAGAGTCTTTACTTAAGAAACCAAAACAATTACTTGATGATTTAAATTTTTGGAATCATGGAGATGAAGGGCTTGCGGTATATATAAACAGAAATAATTTTGAAATATTTGAACTACCATATAGCCTTAAAGAGCAAATCTATGTGAATGATCACTTTTTAATTACTCCTCTGCTGCCAATGATCAGCCTCGATGGTACGTATCACATTTTGGGAGTAAGCCAGAAAAAAGTAAGGTTACTGAAATGTAACAGGAGAAATGTTGTTGATGTTACACCTGATGATATATTTACCAGTATAGAGGAATTCATCGAAGAAAAACCTGAAATTCAGATCCAGTTTCATACAGGAGCTGATAACCAGGATGCTATGTTCTTTGGCCATGGCGGCAGTGACGAGGACAAAAAAGTAATCGTGGAAAAATATTTCAGGGGAGTTGAAGAAAGTATTACCCGTCAGCTTAAACAAAGCAGTGATCCGTTGATAATTGCCGGTACAGAAGAAATACTGTCGATCTACAGATCAATTAATAAATATAGTAGGTTGCTCGATTCATCAATATTCGGATACACAGGTGAGATGAAAGACAATGAACTGCTTGAAGCAGGGTGGGAAATTATCCGTGAATACTTTTTAAAGGATATGTATAACGCTATCGAACAGTTCAAGGATGAAAATAGTGAGAGGGTTTCCAATAATCTTTCCAGGATTGTAGAATCAACAGTAATGGGGAAGACGGATACACTCTTCATCGCAAAAGACGAGATAAGTTGGGGAAAGTATGATGAAGATGAACATACAGTTCATTTTACCAGTGGAAAAAATGGAAGTAGCAATGAATTGTTAAACTGGACAGCTTTAAAGGCTTTTGAACAGGGAGGAAAAGTTTTCGTACTTCCAAAAAGTGAAATGCCTCATGCTTCAACGATTGCGGCTCTGTTCCGGTTTTAATCTTGAGGT